>JAIROC010000428.1 GCA_031257735.1 Bacteroidales bacterium
AAAAAATTGATTACGCCCTTTCAGGGCTTGAGAGAGAGGGGGCATCGTTCATTTCACAGGGCGTTGCCACTGTGCTAATGATTTATGGCTTTCAGCCATTGTAAAAGTGACATTCTTTAATTCTATTTCATGATGGACAAAATGACATTACGAAAGCGTGATTATTCAACATATTGATCCTGCCTATTTGCAAAATGTATCAACTCATAATGACGAATATACGAAACCTTTGATAGTTTTCGGACCGACACTAATTACGTAACTATATCTTTTATTTTATGTATGATGGAAGAAGTAGAAAATCCGGGGACAAAATCAATTGTTACAATAGTTCCGCCGTTTGTTTCCACGATGTCAGCGCCAACAATATTCTTCTTATCATAATCAGATCCTTTGACTAGTACATTCGGCTGAATAAACCGAATTAACTCCAAAGGCGTATCTTCATCAAACAAAATTACAGCGTCCACGAACATAAACGAAGCCAGCATAAAAGCTCTGGAATATTCATCCGTAACAGGTCTGGAATTGCCTTTTAATCTCCGTATGGATGGGTCGGTATTTAATCCTGTAACTAACAAATCGCCCAAAGAAGCTGCTCTTGCCAGATAGTCTGCATGTCCACGATGTAAAATGTCAAAGCAACCATTGGTGAATACAATCTTTTTGTTTTGGTTTTTCCATCTTTGAAGAAGGGGAAGAAAATCTTGATTTGAGAAGAATATCTTTTCTGTTATTTTGCTGATATAATAAGACATAATAAAGTAGAATTATTGTTTTTTATCTTTTTTAAACGAGAGCAAGAGTAAGGAGACAAGTCCCAAAATACTATACATCAATGATTCGGTAGTCCATATTACCCATCCAATAGCAAGTCCTATTTCTTCGGGAATGCCATACAATAACAAAACAATGGAAACCAACAAAGGATATGCCCCCAATCCACCTTGTGCTACAACAAATCCAATCGTCCCGATAACAACACATGTTAAAGACGCCAACATAATATCTTTCGTTCCGAATACCATTATGTCTGGAAATGAAAAGGTACAAATATAAAACATCAAGTAGAAACATAACCAAATCAACAGAGAGTACAAAATAAAAAGGAAAGGTTTCTTTAAATCTTTAATGGAAATCAATCCATGCCAGAAACCAATAACTATTTTTATTATTCTTTGGGATATGGAAAGTCTGGTTATTTGCTTGCGAAAAATATAAATCAAAGCGATAATACCAACCATAACACATATAACTATATATTTTCCATTACCGAGAAAGAGGTTGCCGATATTCTTTATTGCATCGCTGTCCGAAAGAATAGATAATATTTTTTCAGATTCTATCTGCAATGTAATCAGAAAAAATATCGCAAATATCATCACATCGATAATCCGTTCGGTAATAACTGTTCCCAACGTTTTTTGAAAAGGGACTTTCTCGTATTTTTGCAAAACAGAACAACGCAATACTTCTCCCAATCTCGGAAAAGCAAGATTGGCAAAATAACCTATCATTGTCGCATGATATGAATTTATGTTGGATACTTTATATCCCATGGGTTCTATCATCAATACGGAACGCAAAGCCCTGAATACAACACTTAAAAATCCAATAAACATACATAAAAGTAAATATATCCAGCGATTGTCTTCAAAAACATTTTTTATATTTACGATGACTGTATTTAATTGTTCATCTGAAAGATCTTTCAGCGAATACCAAACAAAAAATATTCCTATTGAAAGGAATATAATTAGTTTTAAAATACCTTTACTGTGTTTTTTTATGTCCATATCAATTAACGGTTATTAAAAATTAAAGACATCTCCAGAAAATACCAGCCCAATAGACAATCTGGGCATGTCGAATGAAGGATAATCTACAGGTCTCCCTAATTTGACGAGGTTATTCATACGATACTGAGCATATATTCCTATACCATGGTATGTCAGTCGAAGTTGAAGTCCCCATATCCAATGTTCCAGATAGGATAATTTTCTATAAATAGTTTTCGTACGTATTTTTCCGGCGTAAATATCTTCGGGATTGTAATCAACCATTATTGTTTTATGCTTTCCTGAATAAACATAAGAACCAAAAGCAGAAGCTTCCAAAGCCCAAGTCTCAAACGCTCCTTTGTTTAACTTAAATTTATGCGTAAAGGCAAGAGAAATATCTCCTGTTGCAAATGTTTCTTTTTGATAGTTATTTGTATCTATAAACCATTTGTCTTTATCCTGACGTATTTCATAATGATTTCCTGATAATGCCAAATCTATTCCTATTATGTAAAACTTTGCCAGTTTTGCCTTAAATTGAAGTCCTAACAATCCCTGAACAGAATTTCCATATCGGATACGATAGTTTGTATTATCTTTGGGAGGCAGTATAAATCCTCCACCGATTATCGTATGAATGGAACATTTTTTTTCCTTATGCTTGTGATACGGATCAAACATTCTGAACACTAAAGTATCTTGTTGTCCGAAAGCAGTATAATTCATGCTGTAAAAGAGAATAAGAAAACTTCCCCACAGCATCCATTTCCTATTATTTTTTTTCATGCTTTTGTTTATGTTTTATTTTGAATATTCTTTAACAATACCATTATAATATATCCGAAGTATATATCCCTGTTTGAGTTCCTGTTTTTCTATTTGTGCAACCATATATTTGTCATTGTTTTGTTTTTCATTAGCAGAAGGAGATAGAACCAGATACTTTATCAATCCTCCTTTTTCATTCTGGATATGATAATAAATGTAGTTTTGATTTGGATATCTCTTTTTCTCCTTAAATTCTTTATCAATGGCAGGGTCAATAAAAACTTGTATTGTATCATCCGTTTCGACAATACATACGATATTGGTGTCGGTAGCAGTTTTCCCATCAAAGAAATAACTCGCCTGTGGAACTCCATAACCGTGATCGTAATCGAAATAAGGATAAAGGTCAGCCGAATGTTCTATTTCTGTTTTTAATTGCATATTATTCAAGTTTCTGTTGGTTTGCCATGCACAGGCAGCAAATCCTGCAATTAAGGGCGAAGAAAAGGAAGTACCTGCAGCAACTCCCGTATGATTGTTTGCCTGAGCAACGGTAGCATGTCCGTAAGCAACAACATTGGGTTTCAAGCGTCCGTCTGCGGTAGGTCCCCGCGAACTGAAATTGACACGAGTATCATTAGGGGAAATTCCTCCTACTGTTAAAATACTGTCAGCATCGGCAGGCGCTATAATGGAATAGTTCCATCTTGTTTTCGTGCCTTCGTTACCCGCTGAATTTACGACTAATATACCTTTTGAAGCAGCCATATTAGCGGCTCTTGTTACCAGAGTAGATTTTCCGTTCATATCAAACAACTGATAACGGTCTCCACCATAACCCAAAGAACTGTTAATAATATGAGCGCCATTTTTATCCGCCCATTCTGCTGCCATCATCCACCAAACTTCTTCCTTATAAATCTCCAAGTTAATTTCCGTTTTTGCCAATAAAAACTCAGCTCCGGTTGCTAATCCGAGTTTTTGCGTATCTTTTATCCCTGCGATACAAGATAATACCATTCTGCCGTGTGAATTGTATCCATATACGTCTTCTTTTTTATTACAGAAGTTCCATGTTTTTACGATGCTATTATTTTTACGAAGATGCTCAAGAGTAACATGGGTATTCACCTGTGAAAATCCTGCGTCAAATACGGCTATACGAATGCCCTGACCATCTATGTTGTTTTTTATGAACACATTCCCATCCATACGGGAAACTTGATCCTGTGGGGGAAGTTGTTTCAGATTATCATCAAATTCATCTGTGATAACAGGTATACTTTCTCCCATTTGCATTTCACGATAGCTGCACAGAGTAAGGTTAGTTTGTATGGGAATAATTTCTTTTACAAATGGGAATGACTGTATTTTGACAATATTCTCTGTCGTTGCAAAGACAGCCAAGGCATTAAACCACCGTGTTTCCCCTATAACTTCTTCCGACAAAGCGGTTACTTTCCTCACGTATGATGATGTGAGAGGAAAATCGGTTGTGTCGTATAAGGAAAGATTATTTTTCACTCTTCTTTCTATTGCATACGCATCGAAATAAGTATATGGATCGAAACTCGTATTGTTTTTATCCGTGAAAAATACCCAACAGGCTTGTTGGGAAAAACCTGTATAGCCTGTAAATAACATACAGAAAAAGATATATAATAGAATGGTCAATTTTTTCATGCCTGATATATTCTTCATTTATTATGAGCTGCAAAGGTATAATATTTTTGCTTATGTTATTACAGTTGGATATGAATTATGGG
>JAIROC010000436.1 GCA_031257735.1 Bacteroidales bacterium
ATTTTCAAAAGCTGGTTTGTAGACTTTGAGCCGTGGGGCGGGAAGCAGCCAAAAGATTGGCGGAAAGTTCCACTCGGTTCTCTTGTTCAAAGCATTGATAACCGAGGAAAAACACCGCCATTTGCCCTACAACCTACTGATTACCCGATAATTGACGTTAAGGCACTGTCAGGCAGTCAGCGTATCGTGGATTTCAACAACTGTACAAAGTTCGTTGAAGCCGAAACATATCAATCGTGTTTTCGCAGTGGGCATCCTCAACCTTATGACATCTTGCTTTCTACTGTTGGCAGTCTGGCTGAGATGAAGCTGTTTTTTGGTACCCGTGGGTGTATTGCACAAAACGTCGTTGGATTTCGTTCGGAGATGCCTTTGTACTTGTATCAATACTTTCAATATATTAAGGATGATTTGGTGTCTTATAACATTGGCTCTGTACAGCCAAGCATCAAGGTTACCCATATTATCAAGCATCTGATACTTGTTCCAACAGGCGAGATATTGCAACAGTTTAACGAGGTGGTGCAATCCCTGACTGAGGAAATATACACGAACCATTGTCAAAGCGAAGGCCTCGCCGCCATCCGTGATACCCTGCTGCCGAAGCTGATGGGCGGGGAGATTGAGATGAATAAATGATCAAGAAATTCAAAACAATCTATTCATTAGCTGTATTCCAAGATTTTGATTGGGATTTGCACATGAAAGAGATTACCGGCAACCAACCCTTTCAGGAAATCAATATTATTTATGGACAAAATTATTCTGGAAAAACAACGCTTTCTCGAATTGTACGGGCATTAGAGACTGGAATTATCCCGCCAAAATATGAAAGTCCACAGTTTGAAGTTGAATTTAACGATGGCGCCACGGTAAATGCTGCTAATCTTCAAGGCCATGGTAAAATAATCCGTGTGTTTAATGAAGATTTTGTTCGTGAAAACCTTAATTTCTTTAATAACCCTGAAGACAAAATAAAATCTTTTGCTGTTCTAGGGGACGAAAATATTAAAATAGAGAAAGAAATATATGCGATTGAAAAAAAATTGGGTTCAAATGAAGAAGGAAAAGAAAGTGGATTATACGCTCAGTTGAAGGTATCACAAATCAGGCAAAATGAAGCAACAAATATTTACAATAAAGCCAATGATGACCTAGAGAAAAAGAAAATCGACAAGGCGACAGGAAAGGTGAACGGCATCAAATATCGGCCAAACATTTTTGGCGACCAAAATTATAATATTGCAAAATTGGAGAACGAGATACAAAAGGTTCTAGCGAAGGCATATAATCCCATTGATGATAATAAGCGGCAAGAGCTAGAACAAAGCTTAAACGAAACGGTAAAATCTGTAATCCCTATAATTGAAAAACCTTGCTTCGATTTTCAGAACTTTTGCGATCAGACAAAAGAGGCTGTCACAAAAAAGATCGGAATTTCTGACAAAATACCAGAACTGGCGCGTGATTATGTATTGAATGAATGGGTTAAGAAAGGACATGAGTTACACAAAGGCAAAAGAGAGACTTGTGCATTCTGCAATAGTTCTATTTCATCTGAGCGATGGCATATTCTGGAGAAACACTTTGATGAAGAAACAGAAAAACTTGAAACGAGTATCAATAATCTTAAAGAAAAAATTAGTGCCCATAAAGTGAATGTAAAAAATGGTTTCAATATTTCAAAAAACTGGTTTTATGTGAAATATCATAACTACATTGATAAGCTAATCGAGGAATATAACAGTGTGGCCCAAAAATATAATGACCAAATGGACGCTTTGTTAAAGCAATTGGATCAACGTACCAAAGAAATCACAAAAGAATTTGATTTTGAAGTCCCTGTTGATGTTTCAGGTGGCTTTGAAGATTTGTTCAAAAAATACTCACAAGTCCACAAGGAAGCCAATGAATACACAAATGAATTGGGAAAGACAAAATCTGCTACCCAGGATATATTGCGTTTGTACGAAGTTCACAAATTTGTTGAAGATATCGGATGCGTAGACGCGGTTAAAAATATAGAAAATTTGAAGCAAGGAATGGATGAAGCCTTAAAAAACACGAATGATATTAAAGAAAACATTGACAGTGTACTTCAGCTTATTGATGCTAAAAAGCGCCAATTGAATGATGAAGAAAAAGGAGCTGTCAAAGTTAATGAATATCTGAATAATTTCTTTGGACATAAATTTTTGTCGTTACAAGCGCATCCTGACGAGACAAAAACCATATATTTTCAAATAATCAGAGACGGTAAGCCTGCATTCAATCTTAGTGAAGGAGAATGTAGTTTAATTGCATTCTGTTACTTTATGGCTAAATTGAATGATGTTGAAACAAACGCGAGAAAACCCATTATTTGGATAGATGACCCTATCTCAAGCCTTGATGGTAACCACGTTTTTTTTGTATATAGTCTATTAAAAGATGGGATTGTAACCAATAAATCATTTGAGCAACTTTTTATTTCTACACATAATCTTGATTTTCTAAAATATTTAAAAAGGCTTGACGCAAAGGATGGAAAAGGGCATAATTTTCAGAAATCTTATTATATGATCCAAAGAAAAGACAAAATAGCGACTATTGATCCTATGCCGAAATATCTTAAAAATTATATCACAGAATTTAACCATCTTTTTCACCAGATATATAAATGTGCAAAGACAGAATCCATTGATGATACAAATTATGCCATTTTTTATAATTTTGGAAACAATGCCAGAAAATTTATGGAAATTTTTATGGCTTATAAATATCCTGATGCAGACAATGATGCCGATGCTACAAGCGAAAAGATAAAAAAATTCTTTGGTAACGATATTACATTTGAAGTAATCAACAGGTTAAATAACGAATATTCGCATATGGCCGGAGTCTTTGAACGCGGAGGAATACCGGTTGATGTTCCTGAAATAAAGAAAGTTGCCAAACGCATAATAGATAAAATTAAGGAAGCTGATAAAGATCAATTTGATGCTTTGTTGCGAAGTATTAATGAACAAGAGAAAGGAGGCTGACTTGTGTTATACATATATGTCAGCTATGAAAAAACAGTTACCGAATTTATCTGCGATTATTCATTATCAATCTCGACAAACAATGAAATACTATCTGAGGAGCCCCTGCTATGACCCTATACCACGGCAGCTCCGTCATTGTCGAAACCCCTGAACTGCGTTATTCCGTCCGCGCCCTTGATTTTGGGAAAGGGTTTTATACTACCACAAACGAAGAACAAGCCGTTCAGTTTGCGCGGAAAATTCACGAAAGAAAACTGCGCGAAGGTGTGGAAGATCCAGGCTGCTTTGTAAGTTCATATCGCATGGACTACGATACTTTGCAAAAGCAGCTTTCAATTCTGACATTTAACGCACCCGATGAAGCATGGCTTGATTTTGTAATGGCAAACCGTGCCGAAAAGTATGCCGGTAAAAAATACGACATAATCTATGGCCCGGTGGCAAACGACACTGTTTATCGTGCCCTTGTAGGTTATGAGACCGGCTTATATACCAAAAAACAAACCATCGAACAGCTTGCCGTGAGAAAACTGTTTAGCCAAATGACTTTTGTCACAAAAAAATCATTATCTTTTCTGCATTTTACCGGTTACAGGGAGATCGCCCCATGGAAGAATTAAAAGAATACGATATATCGCAATTCAAGGGTATACGG
>JAIROC010000302.1 GCA_031257735.1 Bacteroidales bacterium
CAATGTGGAATATCCATATCTTCGAGTTTGTTTTTAATCTGCCACACTATTGCCGGTATGCCTCGTTCCGGTTCAGTGATGTTCTGCATGCCTTCCAGCGAACAATACAAGGTGTAATATTTTCCTTCCGTATTGAGCCGCCGGGTTAAATCCTGCAAATAGGTTGTTTTCCCGCTCTGACGTGCCGCATGGATTACAAAATACTGCTCATTGTCTATTAATTCCTTAACGCCGTGTAAACGAGTGGCGGCGTCTATCATATAATGCTTTGTGTTATTACAAGGTCCTGCTACATTAAAATATCTCATAATCATTTAAATTTATTCGGCAAAATTACACAAAAAAATAACAGCTTAATGCATTATGAAATATTTTTTTCATCCAAAGCAACCTCCGTTCGGCATAGTCTCTAGAGTAGGTCGTGTTAAATGGAGCTGTCTCAAAAGGCATAAACAACAATCTATACGCCATCATTACGAGCGGGTATATCTTTCAAATAAACAAAGGAGATGACGTTCGCTATTGTCTGAATCAGCCCCATAGCGAAGCGGAGAGCGCCGTAGGTAATGAAATCGCAAAAACAAGCCATCAACACTTGCTTACGTCCAAGTTCGGACTAAGAATAGCCCGTCAGTGGATTACATATCAATAGAAAATAAATATCTCCCAACAAAATAGAACTCCGTACGGAGTTCCACAACGAATTTAATCACCTTTTCTATTGATATGAATGCTTTGACAGGCAACGATTGGCGTTATCTACCTCCATTTAGGACTTGCACCTCTTAGCTATGCACGTCGCACCAAAAAAATACAGGAACATGTAAACATGTTCCTGTAAAAAAAATGTACTATGAAATATAAGTCGTCAATGTTTTGTAATCACCTGTTGTATAGCTACAAATAACAATTATTCCAGCCACCCTAAAATATCGCCCTTTTGAACTTTTGTTCCCTGTTTGACGTCCGTATCAATCAATTTACCATCATACATGCTTAGTACATCATCAATACCGTAATAGGCTTGTATATGTGCAATAGTATCGTTTATTTTGTAGGACGTTCCCGGTAAAGGAGGAATGGACTTATTTTCAAAATCGATTTCCCACAACAATGTTCCTGACGAAGGAGCGACAACAGGTTTCGCGTTAGGATATTTTTCATTAATATAAGCCATGATTTTGGCTTCTTGTTGTTCTTTCGTAAGGACAACCGGAGAAGAGGCAGCTGCTTTTTCCGTTCTGATTTTGGTTAATTCGTCTTCAAATCGTTTCTTTGCAATTCCTGATTTATAGTCGCGATATTGTCTGTCATGCATAGCCAATTCAAAAAGTTCTTCCTCATCAGTACCCGTATCCCATCCATTTTCTGCCATTTCCTTGCGATATTCATCTAATTGATCGGGATAAGCATCTTGAGGTATTCCCTTATAAAATTCCAAATTATTTTTCTTTGCCAATTCGATAATTTCGGGAGCAAGTTCTCCCGGTAATTTACCCATCTTTCCCAAAATCATATTCCAACTGTCCTTATCTATCATTGTAAATCTTGGTTCTCCTTTTGCCATTGTAAAAATATTCATCAATGCAATATTCTTTACATATTGACTGAAAGGTGTTACCAAAGGTGGATATCCAAGCATGGGCCAAATATATTCTACTTCCTGAAATAATTGAACCAATAAATTTTCCAAAGTAACTTCTGGTTTATTGTTTTGTCGTAAAGCGTTATTGATAGCTCCGTGCATTCCTTTTAAGTCCGCCATCATTGATCCCATCATTCCCCCCGGCAAACCACAACCTACTAATAAGGAAGTCATGGTTTTGTTATGCGGGTCAATAAAATCTCCCAGAAAATCATCGATAAAAGTTTGCGTAAGACGACGTGCTTCCATATAAGCCTCCATTTTGATATCAGGAACCAAAAATCCAGCGTCTTTTAACATGGCTTGTATAGTGATTACATCCGGATGAACCATTCCCCAAGCAAGCGGCTCCATAACAACATCAATATATTCCGCTCCTGCTCTTGCCACTTCTAAAATGGATGCTACCGAAAAACCAGGTCCCGAATGTCCATGATACTGTACGATAATATGTGGATACTTTGTTTTGATAGCTTTTACCAGCAAACCCAATGATTGAGGTCTACCAACACCTGCCATATCTTTTAAACAAATCTCATCTGTACCATATTCTACTAATTTATCCACTACGCCCATGTAATAATCTACCGTATGTATTTTGGAATGAGTAATACTAAGAGCGCCTTGTGCAATCATTCCTGCCTCTTTGGCAGAAGTAATAGATAATTTTAGATTTCGGTGGTCATTCAATCCGCAAAATGAACGCATAATATCAACGCCTTGAGCTTTTTTTACTTTAGGCATCAATTGACGGACATCTGCAGGAACAGGATACATACGCAATCCATTTAAGGAACGTTCAAGCATGTGTGTTTGTATTCCTGCCTTGTTAAATGGAGCTATCCACTGACGAACAGCATTATTTGGATTTTCTCCATAAAGAAGATTTACCTGTTCAAAAGCGCCTCCATTGGTTTCTACCCGTGCAAAACATCCCATGTCAATAATAACAGGGGCTATCTGAATCAATTGATCTACACGTGGCACATATTTCCCTGAAGATTGCCACATGTCTCGGTACAGCAAACTAAATTTTATTTCTCTTGCCATATATATATCTCTGTGTTTTAATAATCTTTTATTGAACTTTTATAATATTCTCACGGTTACACAAAGTTTGTACCAAATGGATATATTAGACACGGTTTAACTGAAATTTAATATAGCGAATTTTCAATCCCTGTTCTTTCCATATTTTTTCATAATAAGTTTCAATACATAAGCTGTCGTCTGTCTGTTTTAAGGAATAAATATCTGTCTGTTTATCCACGATTATACAATTCAATTCATTAATGACATCTAATGTATATTTGAACAACAATTCACTGTCCGTTTTTAAATGGATAAAGCCATCAGGGCTTAACAATTTACGGTAACAATCCAAAAACAAGGGAGAAGTTAATCGTTTATTGACTTTGGATTGTTTAGGATGAGGATCGGGAAAGGTTATCCATATCTCATTAATTTCATCTTTATCAAAATAATGATTAAGATGATTGATTTGAGTACGTAAAAAAGCCACATTTCTCATATCATTTTCAACAGATGTTTTGCAGCCTTTCCACATTCTTGCACCTTTTCTGTCGATACCGATAAAATTCATGTTGGGATATTTTTCTGCCAATTTGACAGTATATTCTCCTCTTCCGCATCCTAATTCTACAACAAGTGGATTATTGTTTTTAAAAAACTCTGGCTTCCAATTTCCTTTCAGAAAAAAATCTTCATTCTTGACATCGTCATAATTTGGTTGGAAAAAATTTGGGAATGTTTTAGTTTCTGCAAATTTCTCTAATTTATTTCTCCCCACACTGTTCTATTTTATAGATTTGAAAAATCCTCATCATCTCCATTTTCATCTCCATCTTCCAATTCTTCTCCCAAAAGAGGTTCTTTGCCTACAATAAGCGTAATTGTTGATTGATAGGGAATAAGAGAACCTGCCGCTATAATACGTCCTTTATAACGCTGTTCCAATACGGCATTAGGAAATTTGCTCGCCTTATAGATTACCTGACCAAGTTTCAAATCATTTGAACGTAACATATTTTCTGCCTGTCGAAATGATAAGTCTACCAGATTAGGCATTTCTATTTTGGGCATGGATACAGCCGAAATAGACAGATATATTTTTCGTCCTTTTTTTACTTTACTGTTAGGAGCAGGATCTTGCGTTAATATGATTCCACCCTTTTTGTCAGGAACAAATGAGGAATCAATGATTACAAATTTATAGTCATATATATTTTCTTCTCTGTCAAATTTGTCTATTTGTTCCATATTAAAACCTGTAAAATCAGGAAGGTCATATTCCTTTCCGTGAAAAGTAATGTAATGGGTTAACCATGTAATCACGCATATAATTACAACACTTGACAATATCATGAAGATAAAGGTAGATAATACAGGATGTTCTTTATAAAACTTTTTGATATTCATGAGTTTTTATTTTTATTTTTCAACTTGCAAATATACGTGAAATTTTTTGAATATATACCAAAATACTGTTGTCCGATAAAAAATTAAGGGGGGGACTTTCTACGCCTCTCTTATTTTGTATTCTTGCGATAAACATTTTCAATGAAAACCAATCGAAAACCCATAAACAAATAACCGGAAGGGATTCTAATTAATATCATCTGCTACCGGGTAGCAAGCGCAAATCAATTTCTTCCTTGCTACCGGGTAGCAAACGTGAATCTGATTAAATTCTTATTTGCTACCGGGTAGCAAACGTGAATCCGATTAAATTCTTATTTGCTACCGGGTAGCAAACGTGAATCTGATTAAATTCTTATTTGCTACCCGGTAGCAAACGTGAATCTGATTAAATTCTTATTTGCTACCCGGTAGCAAAGGTGAATCTGATTAATTTCTTATTTGCTACCCGGTAGCAAAGGTGAATCCGATTAAATTCTTGTTTGCTACCCGGTAGCAAATATGTACTTGCCTAATTTCTTGTTTGCTATCCGACAGCAAATAAGGAATTTATTGTTTTACCCTATGAATTTTGTAAGAAACTTCTATTTGTTTGCGTATAATTCAAAAACTTTTATTATCTTTGCAGCAAAATATTTTATATACATATTGTGTCACCTAATAATAAAGAAAAGAACATGACAAATATCATAACATTTAAACTTCCAGGACTTTGGAACAGCGAA
>JAIROC010000574.1 GCA_031257735.1 Bacteroidales bacterium
AGCGTAACAGAAACGGTTAATAAATTTGTCTGTTCTTAACTAATCATTGTCGTAAACGACAGACTTTTATTTAATCTACAACAATGTCTTCCTACTGCGCAAGGAGTAAGTATAGCAACACAAAAAGCGCTTTATACTTTCGGTTCGACTAAATTTTCTGCATTGCTGCGTCAGTTCTGGGCGTTATTGGTTACGTCGAACATCAACCAATAGTGTTGCCAATACATCCGTGGTTTGGGTATACCTTTTTTTATTGCATCGGACACGCTCTATGCAATTGCCTCTTTATTACGCGCAGAAGCTATTCCCTCACACATCGTATAAACGATATGTTTTATCACAGAACATTCACGCTTTGTCAATACTTGCTTATTTTTTCCTCTGCCAAAAAGACATTTACAAATATTATTTGATTGATGCATATCGGACAACTCGACATAACGGAAGGGAAACATCACCATAGAGGAAAATAATTTCTGCTTCCGCACCATACAACGATAATGAGGCAAGATTTAACCTTTGGACTTCAGTACTTGCCAACAAATATCGCCTTTTTTCTCCCCTGACGCCGGTACATCAAACGTCAGGGGAGAAATCTGTCAAAGTTCGTTTTACATAGCCAATAAATGCTATGCCTCAGATAAGAGAAATCACTATTTGAATGAACATATTTATTTTTATCTTTCCGCAGAAAAGTAGTCGAATATTTAGAAGGAATTGTTAGCGTAGTTGTTAAGGATAGATAGTTTTTTTGTCTATAATAACGAATTCCAACGGCTATTACAGCAAAGATGAAAAACAGGAACAGAAGAGTAAGAGTGAAAAGAAATAAATTAGACGACAACAAATTATTGTCAAACTGATTGTGCCATATTTGTATCCCTGCCAATCCTGCATAACTTAAAGCAGCTATCATAAAATCTATTATTGTCATCTGTTTCATTTGCATTATATTTTTAATGTCTTTATGCTGCAATTACATAAACTAATTTTATATCTTGTCCCTATTTGTATTCCGCTATAAGATAATAATAGCGATGAAAATCATACCAAAGAACACGCTGTTTATAGCTATCTCTTATAAACAGTGTTATAAAAATAACACACAAAAAACAGATTTGTTTACTGTAAATTGAATTTTTATAGTTATCACAGCCACCAGATTACTGCTTAACAAGCATTGTGTAACTGCTTTACCCTCTCCATAAGTCGTCATTGCGATTTCCACACGTCGATCTGGGCAGGCTCCGCAAAGCAATCTCTAACAAATAGGACTGACTCATCTATCCATTCAGGAAAGAAGCTGTCTCTGTTAGTAGTACGAATGTATCTGTTGGGAAAAGAGCTATATCTGTCGGCTCGGAAGCTATATCTGTCGGATCGGAAGCTGTATCTGTCGGATCGGAAGCTGTATCTGTCGGATCGGAAGCTGTATCTGTCGGCTCGGAAGCTGTATCTGTCGGCTCGGAAACTATATCTGTCGGCTCGGAAACTTATATCTGTCGGCTCGGAAACTGCATCTGTCGGTTCGGAAACTGTATCTGTTAGCTCTGGAATATCTATCTTTCGGCTCGGAAATTGCATCTTTCGGCTCGGAAATTGTATCTTTCGGCTCGGAAACTGTATCTGTCAGCTCTGGAAAATCTATCTGTTAGCTCTGGAAAATCTATCTGTCAGCATGGAAACTACATCTTTCGGCTCGGAAATTGCATCTTTCGGCTCGGAAACGATATCTGTCAGCTCGGAATTTGCATCTGTCGGTTCTGAAAAAGCCTTGGTCAAAAAAAAAAATCGCATCTCTTGTCTGAATCAGATTCTTTGTTCGGTATAATGTCCACGCTATATCAACAGAATTTTTCAATGGTAGCAATTGTATTGAACATTTTCGGTATCAAAACACAATATAGACGATAATATTTTGTGTTCTTTATTATTTTGATTTTGGCAGTCAGGATTTTATGACATTTTTCTTTCTATGCGATGAAAAAAATAATACTATGTAATACATGGTACTGTTTTTTTTTGTATCTTTGCAACATTCAAAAAAATAACCGGAATATATGGAAAAGGGGAAAGTCATTATGGAAAATATATTATCTCAAATGCGGAAAGGGATACTAGAATATTGTATATTAAGTATTTTGGAACATGGAGATGCTTATTCTTCCGATATTATTGTTAGTCTTAAAGAAGCTAAAATCATTGTAGTAGAAGGGACATTGTATCCGTTGTTGATGCGATTAAAGAATCAGGGATACCTTTCTTATCATTGGGAAGAGTCGTCTCAAGGTCCTCCGAGAAAATATTACAATATTACAGAACAAGGAAAATTATTCTTGGATGAACTTGAGACAGCTTGGAATGAGTTAGTTTGTGGGATAGAGAAATTGAAAAATATAAAATAAATAAAATGTTAGTTAAATCAGTAAAAAAGTAATTAAAATGAAAGAAGTTAAACAGATCAGTTTGAATGGCATGGTTTTCTTTTTAGAAGAAGACGGATATTTTGCGTTGAAAAAATATATCAACAATCTTGAACAATATTATGCGGATAAAGAAGATGGAAAAGAGATTATCGAAGATATTCAAATCCGTTTTTCCGAGTTACTGTTGGAAAAGAGAACCTTTGAAAGACAGGCAATGACACTTTCAAATATTGAAGAGGTTATATCCATACTCGGTTATCCCGAAAACTTTGAAACAGAAGAAACAGAATCATCCAAAGAGCAAAATTCACAATCAGATAATAAATCGGATAATAAAAAGCATAAGCGATTGTATCGCGACCCTGAACATGCGCTTCTTGGAGGAATATGTAGCGGATTATCCTATTATTTTGGAATTGATACGGTGATATTCAGATTGATTTTTGTCATTTTTGGTTTTTTCTCTGTAGGTTTTTGGGTTCTTGCTTATATTATTTTATGGCTTATTATCCCTTCGGCTAAAACTACGCAACAACGTTATGAAATGAAAGGAGAAGCCTTAAACATTGAAGATATCGAACAGCGAATGAAAGACGGACTAAATGAAGCAAAATCAAAAATAAACGGATTTGCTAATAATAATGCAAGCGCTATAAAAAATACAGCGAATGAAATTTGTTCCATTGTGAAGAATATTTTCAAGTTTATTATCCAGGTAGTGGGTTTTTGCATAGTATTTGCGTCCATTTGTGTTATTGTAATACTCACAACAATATGGTTTTTCCCTGTCATTTCATTATTTAAAACAGGCGCAGTATACAGCAGCCTTTCTTGTGTTCATGAGGTTTTCCCGTTTTTTGGGTTAAGTTATATGACGTCTATTCTTTGTTTTATTGTTGCCTTGTTGCCATTTGTTTTGCTTTTTCTTTTTGGACTGATATTTTTAGTGACCAAGATGCGGAAAACAAGCGCCTTTTCGATACTTGCTATTTTCATATTGTGGATAGTATTGAGTATCCTCTTGGTAATTGGAATCACTGCTTTTATTCGAGACAGACAGAGAAATACGCTCACCGAAACTACCGAAATAAAGCTGACTGTTCCTGCTCAAAATATTATTATTAGACCCAATCCTGAAATAATATCCGATAAGACGGTTAAAGTGAAATTATTTGGTAAATACTGTCTATTTGTTCAACATAAAAATAATCAATATCAGGTTTCTGGCATTACAAATATTGACAGTGATATTATTTATACCGATGATACCAATGTTGTTGTTCGCGTGTTCAGTAGAAATTTCAAAGATGGACAAATATATGATTTTCAGAAAAACATTACAATAGAAGATTCTATTATTTATATTCCTTTCATGTTTCCACTTAAAGAAAATTATTGGTCAGGAGAAAAAATAAATGTTCAATTATTAATTCCTGCAAGAAAAAAGATTACTATTGATAAAGCATTTATTTTCAACTGATAGTGAATGTATGAATGACAGACGAGTGAACGAGTAGATGAGTAGACGGGTAGACGAATGGACAAGTGGACAAAATCATTTCAATCAAAAAAAATCACCATTCGAACAATCACAGCGATGCAATCTACCCGTTTACTCGTTCATCCGTTCACCCGTTTATCCGTTCACCCGTCTACTTGTTCACCATTTATTTTAATATTTCCAGACTACGCTTGATAAAGGCGGCAAGCGCTTCTCCTGTTAGCATTTGTTGAGACAACAGAGATAAATCTATCAGTTGGGATACTAACAAAGACTTGTTTTCTTCGTCTTTTTCATGGATAATTTTTTCCATAATAGGGTGATTAGTATTTACAACTAAATTACTTTTTTCAAAGTTTGCGCCAAACATAAAAGCATTTCCTGTTGTTTTTTGCATGTCAGACCAACGACGCATAAATTCGGGATGTGTAATACTGACAGGAAAATCTGTTTCGCTCAAATTCTCAAAGACAACGATGAATTTTTCTTTATTTATAACATTTTCAAAGGTTGTTTTGAGTTCATTTTGTTCAGTTTCTGTCAGTTTGGTGATGAAGGTATCCCCTTTTTCGATTAGTTTATCTATTACATCGGCATCAACACGTACAAATTTTACTTTTTCTGATTTTTGTTCCAACAAATTGATAAAGTGCATATCAAACATACCGTTTAAAAGTAGCACATCGTATCCTTTTCCTTTAGCGGCTTCGATTTGAGAATATTGTTCTTCAGTATCTGTTGTGTAGAGGAATATCAGATTATCATCTTTATCTTTTTGTAAGATTTGTATATGTTGCTGATATTCTTCCATTGTGTAATAATTTCCGTTTATATTTTTGAACAGGAAGAATTTCTTTGCGCGTTCATAGAATTTTTCATCGGACAAAATGCCATATTCCATGAATATTTGAATTGTTTCCCATTTAGTTTGAAAATCTTCTCTGTTATGATTAAACATTTCTTCCAACTTGTCAGCTACTTTTTTAGTAATGTGGTTGGATATTTTTTTTACGTTGTTATCACTTTGTAAATAGCTTCTACTCACATTTAAAGGTATGTCGGGAGAATCAATAACGCCTTCTAACAAAGTTAAAAACTCAGGAACAATTCCTTCTGTTTGATCGGTAATATAAACCTGATTACAATAAAGTTGTATTTTCTTTTTCTGGAAATTGACTTGTTGTTTGGGTTTAGGAAAATACAATATTCCTGTTAGATTAAATGGATAATCTATATTGATATGGATATTAAACAGCGGTTTTTCCAAGGAATATGGATATAGTTTTTCATAGAATTTTTCATAATCTTCCTGTTTGAGTTCAGAAGGCGACAGTTTCCAAATAGGATGGGTTTCATTGATAATTCTGGGTACTTCTACTTGAATATCTTTATTTTCACCTTCCTGTGGTTCCCATTGTTTTTCATTGCCAAAGCGGATAGGTACAGGTAGAAATTTACAATACTTGTAAAGTATGTTCAAAATGCGCTCTTCCTGTAAAAATTCCGTATTATCTTCACTTATATAGAGAATGATATCGGTACCTCTGTCTTCTTTGGTTGTATTTTCGATGGTATATTCTGTATTTCCTTCGCAACTCCATTTCACAGGGATAGCATCGGGAAGATATGATTTAGTAATGATTTCTACTTTGTTTGCCACCATAAAAGCAGAATAAAATCCCAAACCAAAATGACCAATTAATGAATTTTCATCTACACCTTTATATTTTTCAAGAAATTCATTTGCACCCGAAAATGCTACATTATTAATATATTTTTCCACTTCTTCCTCCGTCATTCCAATACCTCTGTCGGATATGGTCAAACTTTTATTTTTCTCGTCTATTTTTATTTCAATAGTCAAGTCTCCGAGTTCGCCTGTGGCTTTTCCGATGGAAGACAAAGTTTGTAGTTTTTTGGTTGCATCTATGGCATTAGATACTAACTCACGAAGAAATATTTCGTTATCAGAATATAAAAACTTTTTGATTATCGGAAACATATTTTCCGATTGCATACTTATAAATCCCTTTTGCATAATTGATTTGTTTCTTTTAGTAATGCTTCTTTACTCAAAAGCTATGCCAAATATAAATCATGACAAGATGACAG
>JAIROC010000593.1 GCA_031257735.1 Bacteroidales bacterium
ATTATCAGGATATGGTCTTTCCTGACCTCGAAACCGTCTTCGTTATTCATTGCCGTCAAACGCATTTCGGGACCTTTGGTATCTATAAGTATGGCTATATTATCTGATATTTTCCGGACGTTACCGGCTATTTCCGCTGCGCTTTCGAGGGTGATATGCGCGGTATTCAAACGGGCTACATTCATCCCGTATTTGTATAATTCTGCGATAAATAACGCATCGCATCGCTTGTCCGATATTGTTGCTACAATCTTTGTTTTCTTCTTTATATACATAAACTTTTTTACTAAAAACGAATACAAAGGTATAAAATATTTATGATTTACGATTTTAGATTTTAGATTTACGGTTTTAGCCACCCTAATCGCTTCGCTTCATTGGTTATTCGTTTGCCTCAGAATCCGTATATGGGATATGCGATAAATAAGATATACTGTCAATGCTCTTATCAAAATTTATATTAACTTTGCCGCCTTAAAACGTAAATGAATTTTGATATAATCGGTACATTATGAGCCATTTTTATAATGGATTGACGAATAAAAACGATTGAAAATGAACGATAAATTAAACATTCTTTGGACTACAGGCGACAGGATTACATCGCTCAATATGTTGAGTATATATGTTTTGAACTCGAAAATAAAAGGCTGGTGGAAAGACGTCAATGTGATTATATGGGGTGCGTCGGCAAAACTTGTCGCCTCTGACACTCAGGTGCAAACGGAAGTATTGGAAATGATTCACAGCGGAGTTCATATTGAAGCATGCAAGGATTGCAGCGATGTATGCGGAGTGTCGGACGAGTTGGAAAAACTGGGCGTCGAAGTGAAGTTTATGGGTGAATCGTTAACCCGATATATTAAATCAGAGCATGTTATTACAATTTAGTTTATATTTGCAATTAAAAAAATGACACTAAAGGAGTCGCAACATATTGAATTAAAGGAAAGTTGGAGGGATGAGTCTCTGAAAACTTTGTCGGCATTTGCCAATACTTCCGGCGGACGTTTGTATGTTGGGATTCGTGATGATGGCAGCATTTGCGGTATCAACAACACGACCAAATTGTTGGAAGATTTGCCAAATAAAATTACGAATATATTGGGTATTCGGGCAAATGTCCGTGAACGAAAAAAAAATAATCTTAAATATATTGAAATAGGAGTAACGAAAAGTCCTTATCCTATTTCGTATCATGGAAGTTTTTATGTTCGGAGTGGAAGCGTCACGCGGGAGTTGAATGGCAACGCTTTGCAACACTTTTTGCTGACAGCGAATAATTTGACTTGGGACGAAATAACTGTTCCCAATATTTCGTGGAACGACATTGACGAAAATACGGTACGTCTATTTGTTCGTAAAGCGATACGAGCCAATCGATTACCTTTGGACGTCGACGAAAATAATATTCAAGACCTGTTCGAGAAATTAGAATTATCACAAAACGGTCTTTTGACACGGGCGGCTTTATTGCTTTTTTCAAAACGGCCTACCCGTTATTTTCTGCTTGCTGTCTGTAAAATAGGTCGTTTTGGCGGCAACAACCATTTTGATTTAATCACAGATGACGTAATAGAATGTCCGCTTTTTCAGATGCCCGACCGTATCATGGAATTACTTATGGCGAAATATCTGCAAAAGAATTTCACATACAGCGGTTTGCAACGAATAGAAACTTTGGAATATCCCGAAATTGCATTGCGTGAAGCGATTTTGAATGCAATCATACATCGTGATTATGGCGGTAATACGTTTTTCACAATCAAAGTTTTTGACGACAGTATGGAATTATGGAATCAAGGTGAATTAATGTCCCCTTTGGATATAAAATCGTTAAAAAAACAGCATCTGTCACGTTTGCGTAATAAATTGATGGCTAACGTATTTTATCGTTCAGGGCAAATAGAAGCATGGGGACAGGGTACGCTAAAAATGATGGAAGATGCACGTATAGGCGAATATTCCCTGCCTGAATTTGAGACTTTTGAAGATGGCATATTGGTTAAATTCAATAAAAAGATATTTAGAGAGCAGCAAATAGCGGATGTTTCCGATATCAAACATGCGGATGTTTCCGACATCAAATATGCGGAGAACATATTAAAATTGATTGGAGAAAAGCCGAAAATTACAGTCAAAAAAATAGCAGAAGAACTTTCGATGTCAGAAAGAAATGTAAAAAGGATTTTAACAGAGCTTGTAAATGCAAAAATAATAGACAGAATTGGGTCAAAAAAGACAGGTCTTTGGATAATTATTAGTAACAATACGGAAAATGACAACAAATAGAATATTGTGGCAATGAAAGAATTAAGTAAAAACAAAAAAATGCCATATTAATAAGATGATTATTAATGATATAATTAAAATGTCACTTTAAATGTCACTTTAAATGTCACTTTAAATGTCACTTTAAATGTCACTTTAAATGTCACTTTAAATGTCACTTTAAATGTCACTTTAAAAAATAGTATAAATGCGAAATAAATTAATAATTAGATGATTATGGCACAAAAAACAATTAACAATTAGATAATTATGATGTGGATAGATAACATATTACGGACATATTTGGGAGATACCCTGGCATTGATTGCGGAATTTATCCTTATTGGCATTGCATTACTGACTGTGTATGCGGCACTTGCGCTAATACTGATATATGTCGAGCGTAAAATTTGCGGTTTTTTTCAGTGCCGGCTTGGACCGAACAGAGTTGGAAAGTGGGGTATCCTGCAATCTGTCGCCGATATGGTTAAGATTCTGCTTAAAGAGTTGATACACATCAATCGTGCCGACCATTTTCTGTTCCGGCTGGCTTCTTTTGT
>JAIROC010000033.1 GCA_031257735.1 Bacteroidales bacterium
AGGGGCTTACGGAACGTCCAACACTCAATTACCGCACCCTTTCCGACTCGGTGTGGTCTGTCGCTGATGACGCCGCGCATCCGTGGCAGGGACTTAATCTGGGAACTAAACGTCATCTATTCGGCGACGTATATCTGCGCATATATGGCCCTGACTTATTCACCTCGTACAATACCGCCGCGCCTTATGGCCAGAACGACGGCGCGTTGTGGCAGGGCAAGGGCTTTAATGCGAGCTTCACCGGAGGCGTTAGGCTTGAGGGTTACGGCGTGGAGGCAACATTTAAGCCGCAGATAAGTTTTTCGCAGAACGTGGCGTTTGATATAATGAAACCGAAAATGACCGGTCCAAACTATGCTGGCAAAGCCGACACCTACGGCTATTTTTGGGAGACAGTTGATGCACCCCAGCGGTTTGGGGATAAATCGGTTTTTACATACGACTGGGGCGACAGCGAAGTTCGCTATACATGGAAAACACTGACTGTAGGTTTTGGGAGACAGGCTATTTGGCTGGGACCGGCGTATCTCAATTCAATATTACATTCAAATAACGCACCCACATATCCAAAATTAGATATTGGGGTACGCAAACAGCCAATAACAATACCATGGATTAATTGGTATGCGGGGGATGTTGAGGCAAGAATATGGGTAGGATATTTAACAGAATCGGAATATTTTGACAGTGATGATTCAAATGACCACAATATGTTTCACGGGCTTTCACTCGCTTACGCGCCGTCGTTTTTGCCGGGTTTGACGCTTTCCGCGAACAGGGTATGTTTGGTACCATGGTCATGGGAAAATATAAAATATATCTGGCCAACAGATGACAATACTTATGAAGACCAGAAGGCTTCATTCAGCGCATCCTGGATATTTCCCTCTGTCGGCTTTGAAGTTTATGGCGAACTGGGTATTGACGATTTCGTGCCGGGCAAAATCAAAGGTTATATTCGTTATCCCTTTCATACTATTGCCTATACTGTTGGTCTCAAGAAATTTCTTAATATTTGGCTTGAAAAAGAGTTGTACGGTCAAATCATATTTGAATGGAACAATATGGAAATGTCTCAGGATTTTCAATT
The DNA here is from genome assembly GCA_031257735.1 of Bacteroidales bacterium. Taxonomy (GTDB): domain Bacteria; phylum Bacteroidota; class Bacteroidia; order Bacteroidales; family WCHB1-69; genus JAIROC01. Next base: position 1,091 of record JAIROC010000033.1, read on the forward strand.
TCAATGGCCGTATTCATTTTATTTCCACCACAATATTAAGCAAGGATACACAAACGGAGGTCAATTACTGGGAGCGGGAAGCGGAGGCGCCGGCAACAGTCAGTTTCTGATGTTCAGGCTTTTTTATCCAAAAGGCACATCCTCAATTTTTGTGCACCGCACCAATCCGGATAATAATTTTATATATAGCCGGGCGATAGATACTAAAGTTGAATCAGGAAGGGAAACAGAAAAAAAATATTTCACCGGATTTCGCTCTGAATTAACTTTCGGCATTAATACTCAATATTTTTTGTTAAAAAATCTTAGTCTTGGAGGCGGTGTGGCTTATACGTTTATTACCAATCCTTATTACTTTTATACTGATCCCACAGGTACAGAGTATAAATATTTTAACGATGTGTATAAACATAACTTCTCTTTCAACATGGTTATCAAGTATACCCTATAACCAAAATAATTACGGGTGAAAATTTTATGAATCGGATATTATATTTTGTACACTATCACAAATACAATCTTCTCTCTGAGTATGTAACGTATCTGTTAAGAAATGTTCGTACTCTTTATACCAGAATAGTAGTCATTTCAAACAGCCCTTTATCCGAAACACAATGCAACAAACTTTCACTATTCTGTGATGAAATTATACTCCGGGAAAACAAGGGATTTGACTTTGGGGCCTGGAAGGATGCATTATTGGCAGATGGATGGGAAAAGCTTTCCCAATATGATAATATAACACTCATGAACGATACTTGTTTCGGTCCATTATTTGATCTTGAAAGTATTTATGTTAACATGGAACAGAAAGAAATTGACTTTTGGGGTTTAACAAATTACAGAAACGATAAGTTTGGAATGCCAAAGACGCATGGACCCATACCTGAACATATACAGAGCTATTTTATCTGTTTCAAGCAAAGAGTTGTTAATTCAGAATCATTTAAAGCCTTTTGGAAAAATGTTAAGTACGAAAACAAAATTGAAAAGGTAATTCAAAAGTATGAAACCAAATTTACCAAAATATTAACTAAAGCCGGATTCGGATATTCTGTATTCCTTGATAAAAACGACTTTCCCGAAATCAAATCCGATCTTTCGCTCAGACGGCCTGATTTGTGCCTGAAGTTTAAGGTTCCGTTTTTGAAAGTAAAATCATTTCTTAGTTTTCCATATCCCAAACATATCATTACCCTATTACGAAAGAACACAAGCTATCCTGTTTCTATTGTTTTCGATTATCTTAATCAAATTTATGATCCGGATACAATGCTGTTTATTCAGGATAAACTTATATCAAATAACGAAAAAAGTATAAATATTTTACAACATACAAGAGCAGCAATACACATACATTCATATTATCCGGATATTTTAGATAAATTTATGTTGTTTCTTAACAATACAGACGCAAATTTCGATATTTATATTACAACTGATAGTTCAGAAAAAAGAGATGTTATTTTTAATTATCTTAAAAATCAGGCTTGTTTCTCAAAATTAAAAGAAATAATCATCACAGAAAATCAAGGAAGAGATATTCTACCATGGTTGTCCATCAAAGACCGTTTAAATCAATATGATATTGTAGGCCATTTTCATACAAAAAAATCTCTAAACACCGAAGAATGGATAGGCATTACTTGGCTCGATGATTTATTAGATTCATTATTACACAGCATCGAAAGTATTATTAATGAATTTTATAACAATCAGAGTCTTGGAATAATAATACCGGAAGTGCCATATATATTTCGAAAGTTTTTTTTGCTTGGCTTCTCTGTAAGTTTGAATAAAATATCAAGTGCTTTATGGAATAGATTGGAATGTCATAAAACACTTGATTTTAGAACTGTCAAGAATATTATTTTCCCCATTGGGACTATGTTTTGGTATAGGCCAGCGGCGTTAAAGCCGCTCTTTGAATTACAATTGCTGCCCAATGACATCCCTCAAGAACCGATTCAAGAAGAAACGATTCTCCATGCCATTGAACGTATACTGGTATATATCGCGTGGAATGAGGGCTATGATTACAGGATTTCGCCTTCATCAAAAATATGGGACAGTAATTTTGTTGATATTTATAGAAACTATAAAATTACTACTTCCTTGACCTACAGGATAGGCAAACAACTTCTGGTTTTGCCTAAAGCAATCAAACACGTCTTGCAAAAATGATCGAACCCATCGCCCCCATTGTCATCTGGTACAATCCTGAGAACCTTGGAGAAGACACTGCCGTAAAAAACATCTTAACATATTCGGGCTTGTTCAATAAAGTATATATTATTGATAACAGTCTGGATAACAATAGCAGATTGGCAAAACGAATCCCCAATTCCCGCTATATCCCTAATTTTAATAATCTCGGAATTGCCACAGCCTTAAATCAGGGCTGTGAAGCAGCATCAGGCGATGATTATGCCTGGGCCATGACCATGGATCAGGATTCAAGCTGGAATGGTATATGTCTCTCGAAATACATAAATGAAGTCAATCGGATATACCACATTGATAATCTTGTCAGAAGTTTTTCGCCGAAGACGGTTCATCAAAAAGAAATACGCTCGGTTCTGGGAACAATCAAGCGTAGTCTGTTGAAAAAAATAAAGCCAGAAAAGAACAATGATGATGGAAAGGATGAATTTGAATATGTAGACCGGGTCATATCCAGCGGCAATATTATTCATCTTGAAATGTGGAAAACTATTGGCGGCTTTAATGATGAATTATTCATCAATGACGTGGATTACGATTTTTGTTATCGGGCTATTCAAAAAGGATATAAAATTGTCAAAATATATGTATGTAATATGTATCACGTTGATGGAGAACCTCGGAGGACATTTTTTCCTCATGCATTCTGGTATCATAAAGAAAGAATTTATTATTCAATAAGAAATAAATATTTTATTTTGAATAAGTATCCAGACTTTGC
>JAIROC010000218.1 GCA_031257735.1 Bacteroidales bacterium
GGCGCAAAGAACCAAGTTCACCTAAACCAACACTTTTTCCCATTAAAAGGTACTTTGGAATTATTTCCAACAGATTTTCAATTACATTAGACACATCTCCTCTCGAAAGGGAAGACATAGTTACAAGTTCTTTTGCAAGGTCTGTTTTCGTAACTTTGCCGTCATTAACTTGTGCGGCATACCATTTTTCTTCTGTTCTGTTTTGCGGATTTGCCCGCTTTTGTAATTTATATTTCATGTTATTTTATATTATTTTATATTTATTGTTTCTTTGTTTTAGTAGACAAAAAGCCCCGAAGGGAGGATATATGTATAACCCTGTGCGAGTGAAACATAAGCGCAGGGCGAAAAATGAAAGTATGTGCATAAAATTTCATACGTATGCGCGTAAAATTTCATACGCATGTAGGCAGTACAGACTCGCAGAGTTTTTTTATCTGCGTGCTTATGAATTTTCAAAGACTCTGCGAGTCTTTGGCAACAACTCGCAGAGTTTTTTTTGCCTGCGTATTTTTGTCGATTTGTAGACACTGTTGGCAGGCATTCGCTAATAATGTTATTTCTACCTATACTATATAAATTCATATTTCTTTTTTATTGTAAGTGTAACGCAATAATAATATCCTTAGTATCCTGTGCGCTGAAATCTAAAGTTTTTAAAGCCCATATTTTATTAACTGGAGACTGACCGATCACTTCTATCATATTGATTGATTGTAATATAAACTGTTATTCACATTCATTTTCCTTATAAAAATAATTTTGCTTACTATATGATTTATCTGCAAATTTTTGCAAAGGTAATACTTTTTATCTTCATAGCGCCTCAAAAAAAGAATTAATCCATTTTTTTATAGCAGCATACTTTTTAAATCACCACAGAAAAGCTAATAAAATTATTACAATTCTGTAACATAACTGTAATACAAATTGAGTACTTTTGCACAAAATTAATTTGTATATGGAACAAGCTCGTATTTTAGTTGTTGATGATGAAGAAAGTCTATGTGAGATTTTAAAATTTAATCTTACTCAGGCAGGTTATTATGTGGATACTGCAAATTCTGCAGAAGAGGCATTAACGATGAATATCGCAAGTTATGATTTGTTAGTGTTGGATGTTATGATGGACAATTTATCTGGATTTCAAATGGCGTCTATCCTAAAAAAAGGTAGAACAACAGCAAATATTCCCATTATTTTCTGTACAGCAAAGGATACTGAAGACGACATTCTCAAAGGATTGGAATTAGGCGCTGATGATTATATTTCCAAACCGTTTTCGGTAAAGGAAATCGTTGCACGGATTAAAACTATTCTGCGAAGAAGTACTCAAGTACCTGAGAAAGTATTAAAGGAAACTGTTCTCCAATATGAAATGCTTACTATAGATCTTATAGGGAAAAAAGCAAGTATTCAGGGAAATGATGTAATACTTACGAAAAAAGAATTTGAGATATTATGTCTTTTGATACAACATCCCAACAAGGTTTTTTCACGGGACGATCTCTTGGGAAAAGTCTGGAGCGATGATGTATATGTTACGGACAGAACTGTTGATGTACATATTACTCGTTTGCGAAAAAAAATAATTCCATACGATAAACATATTGTTACGAGATTGGGTTATGGGTATTGTTTTGAAAAATAAATAAACTGGTTATGGGTAAAAATAAACCATATATCAGGTTTCATTTGCGCATATTTTGGTCTGTAACTGCGTTCTTTGTGCTGTTGACGATGACCTTTATGCTGTTTCAATATTCCCGTGAGAAACAATATAAGATAGAATTATTAAATATTCGGCTCATCGAACGTAATAATACGATATACCGTGCTATGAGAGATGGATATTCTTTAGATCCAATTGTAAATGAAACGCCTTACAGAACTACCATATTAGATTTGTCGGGAAATGTACGCTTTGACTCGGAAGCAAAAACGACAAATAATTTGGAAAATCACAGTAACCGAAAAGAAATACAAACTGCATTAAAAGATGGTACGGGTTATGACGTGAGAAGAAAATCACAGACAACAGGTGAAATATATTTTTATTCCGCCAATAGATACGAAGATTGCATTATCCGTTCAGCGCTTCCTTATAGCAGCTATTTGAAAATTAGTTTAGATGCTGATTTACAATTTATACAAATTGCTATAGTCTTGTTGGTGGTATTGGGAATTGTGTTTTATACGGTCATGAAACATTTAGGAGAAAGTATTGCGCGACTGAATGAGTTTGCCTTAAAAGCTGAACAAGATGAAATTATTGAATATCCTTCTCGCCTCCCAAATAATGAATTAGGAGATATTTCTCATCACATTATAAAAATATATAATCGTTTGATGAACATGAAAAAAGACCTTCTGAAAGAAAAACAACAGGTAATTGCTCAAGAAGAAGAAAAAAATGCTATCAAACAACAACTCACACAAAACATTGCTCATGAGTTGAAAACACCTGTTAGCAGCATTCAGGGATATTTGGAAACTATCATTAATAATAAGGATTTATCACGGGAGATTTTAGATGATTTTATTCAGAAAAGTTATGTACAAAGCGCTCGCTTAGCGGCTTTATTACATGACATTGCCAAATTAACCCGTATAGATGAAGCGCCTCACTTAATACAAAAAGAACATGTTGATATTTCCGAACTGATTAAACAAGTAATTAGCGATGTATCTTTACAATTGAACGAAAAGAATATAACAATTGTCAATAAAACAGCAAACAGTGTTTTAGGTTGTTATGGTAATTTATCTTTGCTTTATTCCATATTTAGAAATTTATTTGATAATTCGATTGCTTATGCTGGGTGCGATATTCGGATTGAAATTGAGTTGTATAGAGAGAATGAACAGATGTATTATTTTTCTTATTCCGATACGGGGGTAGGTATTGATGAAAAACATTTAACACGTATTTTTGAACGGTTTTATCGTGTAGATAAAGGTCGGTCTCGAAAAGTAGGAGGAACAGGATTAGGGCTTGCCGTTGTAAAACATGCAGTTCTGTTTCATAACGGAGAAATTACTGCCAAGTCAGGAGACGAAGGTGGACTGACTTTTTTATTCTCTATTAAAAAAAATTAAACGAAGACTCGAAAGGACGGTAATGGGGAAGGTTTCTCTCATTATTAATTAGTGTCTGTCTTTATAGTCGGAATAACGCCGTCATTGCGGGCTTGACCCGCAATCCCCATCCGACAACGCGGAATGAATAGAATGAACAGTTTCCAAATACCGTCATTGCGAGGAGCGCAGCGACGTGGCAATCCCTAACAATCAATGCGTTCTTTGGTTAGGGATTGCTTCGCTGCGCTCGCAATGACGTGCTGATTGTTGCGGGGAGCGCTTTCGAAATGACCCTATTTATACATTAAAGACAGACACTAATTAATGTCTGTCCGAAAACGCATAAATTCATTTCTTCAATGTATAATTGTAATCAGAGAATAACGGTAAAGGGCTGAAAGCGACATTCTTTAATTCTATTTCATGATGGACAAAATGACATTATGAAAGCGTAATTATTCAACATGTCGATCTCAGTAGTTCTAAAGAGTTTATATATTCGAAATTGATTTTTTCTGATTAAGGATAAC
>JAIROC010000243.1 GCA_031257735.1 Bacteroidales bacterium
AGAGAAGAGAAGAGAAGAGAAGAGAAGAGAAGAGAAGAGAAGAGAAGAGAAGAGAAGAGAAGAGAAGAGAAGAGAAGAGAAGAGAAGAGAAGAGAAGAGAATTCTTGCGCGCGCGCGAAAACTCCGCTTAAAGATAAGCGTAGATGATCAGCGGTATCGAAACGATCGAACATAGTTTTTCCTCCTGTAGGAACACAATATAGGGCATTATTTTTATCAAATTTTATCTCTTCTACTAACATCTTGTTTAAGTTTGAACAATACGTAATTACTTTGTTATTATTTTTCGGCAAAGGTACATTATTTTTGGATACAAACGATATTATATTGCAATTATTATATTGCAAATGCAATTATGCTTTTGTTTATCCTCTAACCTATTGTTATTGTGAGCCATTCATTGTGCTTTTTTTTTACTGTATACATAACATTTTTTTTGCTACTAAAAAGAGATAAAACATGTATTATGAGTTATAACACACAAAACAAAGTAATTATCTTTATTTTGTCAGAAAAGAGAAAAAGTGAACGCTATGATGATTTTGCTCTATTTTCGCTACGTTTTTGCGATTTCGTGGAAAAAGTTGAAAAAAAAGCACGAAAAAGGGGAAGGCGCTATTTGTCTGAATCAGACCCATAGCGAAGCGGAGAGCACCGTAGGTAATTTACAGAATGAACAGAATAAATAGCGAAGAACAAACCAACCAACGCTGTCCAAACAATGCCGTCATTATAGACAGACACTAATTATTAATTCAAAAACATATAATCAAATCTATATTCTCTGCGTCTTTCTACGAGTTCTGCGGGAAAAATAAATTTACATCTTAGATTCACAACTATTGTTTTCCCCGCAGGGACTTTCAGTCAACGCCAAGTTTTATTCGCGACAATGTCAATTATCGGTACTGTTTTTATAAATCGCTTATTATTAGTCTCTGACTTTGTCTCAGGTTAGGAGTTCTGAACTTACAATAACGTCATTTCTCTTTTTTTCCAACATCTTGGAAGCATTTGTCTACTCGTCCACCAAAAAAATGAATATACTGTTGTCATTTTATTTTCTGACATCCCTTAAACTTTTTATCTATTAATTGATTTAAGTCATCAATAATATTTTCATATTTGGTGTGATTGCCACAATTATACATTTCCAGAATAGGATCTTTATCAATAATCATGCTGTTAAGTTCGGCTATTGAAGGAACCTTTTTCAAAGCGGCATATTCTTCATACGTCATGGAAATAAAAGCCGTATTTTTTCCTATTCCTCTGTTATCAAGGAGATAGCCATCTTTTAAAGGCGTAGGATAACTTCTTTCCGAAACATCTACAGGATCAGGGTATCCTGTAATGCGTTTTTTATCTTCGGAAAGATAAATGGCAACATTTTTGTCGTAGTTTTTCTTTGTTTTGTAAACGATAGTTGGTGGTAAAGCCATACTGACCGATGGATTTTGTACATTCTTTTGTGTTTTGCAACCCGTAAAACAGATTGTATTCAAAGAAATTAGAATAAAAATAACAATTACATTTTTCATTGGTTTCTTCTTTATGATTTTAGACTGCGAAGGTAACATTATTTTTGTTCGATAATACAATATTTGAAAAAAATAATTGTACCTTTGCCGTCCTGATTATAAGGTAAAAAAATTTATAAACACATGAGAATAGAAAGTGTAAGTATTGAAAATTACAAAGTGTTCAAACGTACAACGATTAAAAATTTGCATAGCATGGTGGTTTTGTTGGGGGCAAATGGTTCAGGCAAAAGCACCTTCTTTGATGTGTTTGGTTTTTTAAGTGATGCTTTGCAAAATAATGCAACCATAGCCATTAATCGCAGAGGCGGTTTTCATGAGGTAATTTCAAGAGGATGTGATGTTAAAAAAGATTGTATCAAAATTGAGATAAAATTCAGGAATACAATGTCCGAAAAAGAACTTTCGCCATTGATAACCTATTACATTGAAATTGGTTTTGAAAATAGAAAGGCAATCATACATCGTGAAATTTTAAGCTATAGGCGCGGACGTTATGGTCGTCCTTGGCGATTTTTGGATTTTACAGATGGTTCTGGAAATGCTATTACCAACGAAGATGAATACGGTAAAGAAGGTACACAGGAAAAAAGGTTACAACAAAAAGTTACCGATTCAGATATTTTGGCAATAAAAGGGTTAGGGCAATTTGAGCAATTCAAAGTAATAAATTCATTCAGGAATTTGTTGGAAAGATGGTATGTTTCCAACTTTAAAATCGAACATGCAAGAAATATATCCGACACAGGATTTTCAACACATTTATCGGTAACAGGAGAAAATCTTGCGCAAGTAACAAAATACTTGTATGATTACAAAAGAGAAATCTTTGATGAAATCTTGGAAAAACTTCCACGACGAATACCCGGTATTAATAAGGTAGAAGCTAAAGAAACAGAAGATGGAAGAATACTTTTAAAGTTTCAGGATGAACATTTTAAAGATCCATTTGTAGCTCGATATGTTTCTGACGGCACTATTAAGATGTTTGCTTATATGATCTTATTGCATGATCCCAATCCACATCCACTTCTTTGTATTGAAGAGCCTGAAAATTTCCTTCATCCTGATTTATTGCTCCAATTGTGCGAAGAAATTCACACTTATGCAGAAAAAGGCGGACAGGTTTTTGTTTCCACCCATTCTCCTGATTTTGTAAATGGATTGAATGTCGATGAACTTTTCTTTTTAGTGAAAAATAATGGTTATTCTACCATTAAGGCAGCTATAGAAAATGATATGGTAAAAGAGTTAGCCAAAGATAATGGTCTAGGATGGTTGTGGAGAAATCATTATATAAAAGATGCAAACCTATGATGGAATTACATATTTTCACAGAAGAACCATCCATAAAAAATGTATTTGATGTACTCTTACCTCAAATACTTCCTGAAGGCGCTTCTTTTGTTGTTCATCCACATCAAGGCAAACAGGATTTGGAAAAAGCATTACAATCAACCATTCCATCTATTAGCAGAATACCTGATGTAAAAATTCTAATAACACGCGACCAAGACGAAGATAACTGCAAGGAATTAAAAAATAAATTATTAGACATAATGAAAGACAGATGTTCATGCGATTATTTTGTGAGAATTGTTTGTAAAGAACTTGAAAGTTGGTTTTTAGGAGATATTTCGGCTATCGAGAAAGCATATCCTCGTTTTAAGAAACAACAATATATGAGTAAAACTAAATTCAGGAATGTTGATAGTATTGTAACCCCTTCGGAATATTTGAAAAAAATATTACCTGATTATTCAAACAGAAAAAGTCTACCTAAATTAGAAACATCCCGAAAGATAGCTCCATTTATGAACATCAACGACAACAAATCCACAAGTTTTAATCATACTATCAATGCAATAAAACAATTAATAAATGATTTACACGGATAGAAGTAAAAGTTATCCAAGAGTTGCGCTCTTTGTACGAGCGGATAAAATTCAAGATAACGTGAAACTTATATTTAGATAAAGAAATTTGTTTCTCTCACTTAATCAGGTCAAAGAAATTTGATTTATCAGGTCATTGTTATTTTTTATGCAAGAAATAGTTTGGTATCAAAAAAAATGGTGTAATTTTGCAACTACATTTTATACCCCTTATTTTAAATTATCTTTCATTATATAATTATTTGCTCATGAAGAAAATACAAAACGCTTTAATTACAGTTTACAATAAAGAAAAACTAAATATCATAGCAGCAGAACTGCATCGGTTGAAGATTAATATCTTTTCAACAGGAGGAACCTATGACTATCTTCAACAGTTGGGAATACCTGCAACTACTGTTGAAAGTCTTACAGGTTATCCCTCTATCTTTGGAGGACGAGTAAAAACACTTCATCCTACAGTGATGGGAGGAATTTTATATCGGAGAGAAAATCAAGATGATATTAAACAAAGTGAACAATATAATATTCCACCTATAGATTTGGTCATTGTGGATTTATATCCTTTTAAGGATACGCTTAAACAGACAAATAAAGAAGAGGAAATTATAGAAAAAATAGATATTGGAGGCATTTCCCTGATACGCAGCGCCGCTAAAAATTTTAAAGATGTTCTATGTGTCCCTTCTCAAGACTACTATCAAAGCCTTATCAATATATTGCGGTCTGGAAAGGGAACAACTTCATTAGAACAGCGAAAACAATTTGCTTCTTACTGCTTTAAAGTATCTTCCTGTTATGATACAGCTATTTCCAATTGGTTCTCAGGAGAAACACATCTTCGATATGGGGAAAATCCACATCAATCAGCCGTGTATCATGGTAAGTTAGAAGACTGTTTTGAACAGTTGAACGGAAAAGAAATTTCATACAATAACTTGTTGGACATAGATGCAGCAGTATCTTTGATAAACGATTTTGAAGAATATACCTTTGCCATCATAAAACATAATAATGCCTGTGGCGTGGCAATGAGAAATAATCTCTTGGAAGCGTGGAAAGACGCTTTGGCAGGAGATCCTGTATCTGCATTTGGCGGCGTACTTATCTGTAATGGAAAAATAGATATGCAAACAGCAGCAGAAATAAACAAATTATTCTTTGAAATACTGATAGCTCCTGCTTATAATGCAAATTCATTGGAACTGCTGAAATCTAAAAAAAACAGGATTATATTGAGACAAAAAGAACTTAACCTGCCTCAAATTCAGTTTCGCAGTTTATTGACAGGTGTAATAGAACAGCAAAAAGATACAAGCATAGAAAATGTGGAAACATTAAACTACCCAACCCAACAACGCCCAACATGGATACAAATGGAAGATCTTTTTTATGCCAATAAATTAGTGAAACATACTAAATCAAATGCAATTGTATTAGTGAAAAATAAACAACTTTTGGCATCAGGAATGGGACAAACCTCCCGCGTAGATGCACTTAATCATGCAATAACAAAGGCAGCTCATTTTAATATCAATCTACATGGATCCGTTATGGCATCAGATGCTTTTTTCCCGTTTAAAGATTGTGTAGAAATTGCCGCAAAAGAAGGTATTGTTTCTATTATACAACCGGGCGGATCGGTAAGAGATCAAGAGTCAGTAGACGCTTGTGATAAAGCAGGTATTTCTATGGTGTTTACAGGAGTGAGACATTTTAAACACTAAACAATGTAACCTAATCTTTTGTTTTTCGTATAGAATAAATTCAAAACAAATATAAATAAGTATGGGATTATTTTCTTTGTTCACTAAAGAGATTGCAGTAGATCTTGGAACAGCAAATACATTAATTATTCATAATGACAAAGTAGTTATTGATGAACCGTCTATAGTAGCTATTAATCGAGTAACCGGAAAATTGGTAGCCGTCGGCGAAAGAGCATTAATGATGCATGGACGTACTCCTGATAACATTAAAGTAATTCGTCCATTAAAAGATGGCGTTATAGCAGACTTTCAAGCGGCAGAGTTAATGTTGATTGAATTTTTGCGCATGATGAATGCAAAACAAAAATCATTATTTCCCCCCGGATTAAAAATGGTGGTATGTATTCCTTCCGGCATTACGGAAGTGGAAGAAAGAGCCGTTAGAGATTCCTCCGAACAGGCAGGCGCAAAAGAAGTTCGCCTTATTCATGAGCCTATGGCGGCTGCAATTGGTATCGGATTGGACGTATTGGAACCGGCAGGAAATATGGTGATAGACATCGGAGGAGGTACAAGCGAAATCGCCGTAATTGCTTTGGGCGGAATAGTAAGTAATAAATCCGTAAAAACAGCAGGAGACGAATTTAATTCGGATATAGAAGATTATATGCGTAGAGAACATAATATGTCTATAGGGGAAAGAACAGCCGAATTAATTAAAATCAACGTCGGCGCTGCCTTATCCGAGATAGATAATCCTCCTCAAAAATATGAAGTTCGCGGCAGAGATATGTTGACGGGAATACCCAAAGCAATATCTATCACTCATCACGAAATAGCCTTGGCTTTGGACGTGTCTATTTCTCAAATTGAAGCAGCTGTATTAAGCGCTTTAGAACAAACACCTCCCGAACTTTCAGCCGATATTTATACTTCAGGCATCTATTTGGCAGGAGGAGGGTCTTTGCTTAGAGGATTGGATAAACGTATTCAATTAAAGACAAAACTTCCGGTTCATGTTGCCGAAGACCCGTTGAGAGCAGTTGCAAGGGGAACAGCAATCGCATTGAAAAATTTTGACAGATTCCCATTCTTGATAAAATAACTAAAAAGATAACAAAATATAAATGTAAATATGCAAAAGCTATTATTATTAGGCGATGAAGCTATTGCCCAAGGGGCATTGGATGCAGGAATTTCTGGGGTTTATGCTTATCCCGGAACTCCTTCCACCGAAATAACAGAATATATACAACATTCCCCGCAAGCTGAAAAAGGAAATGTACACCGTCAATGGTCTGCAAATGAAAAAACAGCAATGGAGACTGCCGTAGGAATGTCTTATGCAGGAAAACGTGCATTGGTATGTATGAAACATGTAGGAATGAATGTTGCTGCGGATTCTTTTATGAATGTCGCTATTACAGGAGCAAATGGTGGATTGGTGATTTTGGCAGCAGATGATCCAAGTATGCATTCCTCTCAAAACGAACAGGATTCCCGTTATTTTGGCAATTTTGCCTTTACGCCTGTTTTTGAACCTTCCAATCAACAGGAAGCATACGACATGACCCGTGAAGCCTTTGATTTTTCGGAAAAATATCAAATCCCTGTTCTATTACGTGTAACTACACGTCTGGCACATTCTCGTTCGGGGGTTGTGCCTCGTGAAGTCAGGGAACAAAACCAAATCAAATTGCACCCCAATCCAACACAGTTTATTTTATTGCCGGCAAATGCCCGTAAACAATACGCAGAATTACTTAATAAACAACCGAAATTAGCGCAGGAATCAGAAGCGTCTTCCTTTAATAAATATATAGATGGAACTGATAAGTCTATGGGAATTATTGCATCAGGAATAGCGTATAATTATTTAATGGAAAATTATCCCGATCGTCATTGTCCTTATCCTGTGTTGAAAATTTCCCAATATCCCTTACCGATAGGATTAATTTCCAAACTTGTGGATGAATGTGCGTCTATTTTGGTCATGGAAGAAGGTTATCCTTTAATAGAAGAACAACTCAGAGGATTGTTAAATCGTGGATTGAATGTTAAAGGACGTTTGGACGGAACACTTCCCCGTATGGGAGAATTAAATCCCAACATAGTGGCTGTTGCTTTGGGATTAAAAGATATTCATGGCGCTGCCGTTCCTGACATTGTTGCTGCTCGACCGCCGGCGCTGTGTACAGGATGCCCGCATATTGACTCTTATCATGCGTTAAACGAAGCTATTGCTCCATACGGAAAAGGTCGTGTTTTTTCCGATATTGGCTGTTATACTTTGGGGGCATTGCCTCCTTATAATGCCATCTATTCTACGGTAGATATGGGAGCGTCTATTACCATGGCAAAAGGAGCTTCCGATGCAGGTTTGCAACCGAGTGTTGCCGTAATAGGAGATTCTACTTTTACGCATTCGGGAATGACATCTTTATTGGATTGTACCATTGAAGGAACAAATATCACGGTGGTCATACTTGATAATTCAACTACAGGAATGACAGGAGGACAAGATTCTCATGCTTTTGGTCGCCTTGAAAGTATTTGTTTGGGTTTGGGCGTCGAAAAGGAACATATACGGATTATAAAACCCTTGAAAAATCAACATGAAACAAACGTTCAAATCTTTAAGGAAGAATTGACTTATCAGGGAGTTTCTGTGATAATACCTACACGTGAATGTATACAAACATTAGGGAAAAGAGTTAAGGCAAAACAAACCGAAAAAATAATACTGTAATAAATTAAAAGAGCATATCAATGAAGATAGATATAATATTAGCAGGTGTTGGGGGACAAGGTATTTTGTCGATAGCAACCGTTATAGGAAGCGCTGCCGTACAACAGGGATTGTATTTGAAACAGGCAGAAGTTCATGGAATGAGTCAAAGGGGAGGTGATGTGCAATCTCATCTTCGCATTGCAGACAAAGAAATTGCATCAGATTTAATACCTTTCGGTAAAGCAGATTTGATTGTTTCTGTTGAACCGATGGAATCTTTGCGATATTTGCCTATGCTTTCCCCTGAAGGTTGGGTGATTACAAATACTACTCCTTTTATCAATATTGATAATTATCCCAAAGAAGAAGATTTGATGACAGAAATTAATAAACTCCCTCGTAAGGTAGCTATTGATGCGGACAGAATTGCTAAAGATATTGGTTCTGCACGTTCGGCAAACATGGTTGTTTTAGGGGCGGCTTCTCCTTTTATTACAATGGATTTTTCTCTCTTAGAACAAGCTGTTAGAAATATATTTGGTAGAAAAGGAGAAAATGTTGTCAATGCAAATATAGCTTGTCTACAAGCTGGGCGAGAATACGCCCAAAAAGGAATATAAATGGTTTCCATTTAATAAACTCTTTTTGTTTAGCTGTCACCGGTTACGCGTCTTTTGCGTAGCCGGTTTTTTATTGATACATACACATATTTTATGTACATTTGCATTTCTTTATTCTGAACATTATGATTGCAGAATTGAATGTGGAATTATTTATTATTTTAATTATTTCGGGTATTGTTGTCGGGTTTATTAATACGCTGGCGGGGGGAGGAACGATTATTTCTATGAGTTTGTTCATGATGTTAGGACTGCCTCCTGTGATGGCAAACGGAACAAATCGTATTCCTGTTATTTTACAGAATCTGGTTTCCGTTATTAATTTTTACATGGACAAAAAACTTGATGTAAAGAAATCTATTTGTTGCAGTATTCCTGTTGCTTTAGGTTCTATTCTGGGAAGCTGTTTAAGCATTGTTGTTCCTGATTCTATTTTCATGGGCTTTTTTGTTATTATTATGGTAATAATGTTACTGCTCATGTTCTTAAAACCTGACAAATGGCTGAAAGGAGATATTACTAAAATGAACAGGTCTGTTTCCCTGTTGCAATTATTTTTTTATTTTCTCATTGGGATTTATGCTGGATTTATACATATTGGGATGGGGTATTTTTTGTTGGCTGTTCTGGTATTGATGGGTGGTTTTGATTTATTGCGTGCCAATGCCATAAAAAGTTTTATTGTATTATTTTATGCCCCGTTCTCTCTGATTATTTTTATTTCTCAAGGAGAAATCAACTACGAATTTGGATTTATACATGCTATAGGAAACATGATAGGCGCTTATATTGCTTCTAAATGGGCGGTGAATTGGGGAATGAATTTTATTCGCTGGGTGGTGGTTATCTTTATAGTCATATCCTGTTTACATGTATTGAGAATTATTGACTTTCAAAAAATTTTCAACTTATTTCTGTAATGATTAATTTATTTGCTGTGTTTGCTTTCTGCTATGCCGGAAAGCCTCGAATGCGCAAAAGAGGCTGTGTGAAAACACACAAAAACGTCCAAACAACGCCGTCATTGTGGGCTTGCCCCGCAATGACGGCGTTGTTTGGACAGCGTTGATGATTACTTTTTTGTACTTTATAGACAGATACTAATTAGTGTCTGTCTATAAAGTATAATTATGAATTATGAATTGGGCTGACGCACGAAAACGCCTAATCAACACCGTCATTGCGAAGGAGGCACGACTGAAGCAATCCCTAACAATCAATGCGTTCTTTGGTTAGGGATTAGCTACGCTGCTCTTACGGGTGCTTCGCTGCGCTCGCAATGACGTGCTGTCGGATAAGGATTGCTTCATTATCCGGAAATATTCCGACTATATAGACAGATACTAATTAGTGTCTGTCTATAAATAATGCAATTCATCTATTGTTCGGTCTGCAAGATTTATTCAATCCACTACATCCCATGTAAGTTGCAATTGTTTTATTTGTTGTTTTTCCTTTAGTTCGTGATTGTGCAAGGCAAAGCCGTTCGTATCGAAATTGCAAACAAGCGCTTCCACTACTTCTCGTCTATTTTCAATATTTCCCCCATTATGATAAAAATGGTCTTTAGTGATGATGTTAAATGTGTTCCAATATTTTTTTATCATCTCATTTTCACGCCACTCATTGTGATGCCAAGTAGAGAGAATAAATTTTGCCTTCGTACAGCAGAGTAACTCGAATAATTGTTGTTCATCTTTTTCTGTCCATCCGTTATAATAATCCACATGACGACCATAATATGGCGGGTCGCAATAGATTATATCATTTTCGGTTGCCAAAGGAATGATTTCTGTGAATGATTTATTGAAAAAAATCCAATCGGGTTCAGGCTGGATAATTTGCGATACATCGTTTAATTGGTTGACTATTTTCGTGATGTATGCTTGCGCAAAACGGTCAGGTTTCTTGCAAAACGGGATATTCCAATTTCCTTTGCTTCCGAAACGCATCATGCCATTAAAGCCTGCCCGAGAAAGAAAAATAAAATCAAACGGCGAATATTCCCCGCTATTGAAACGGAAACGTACAGCTAAATAATGTTCGTAACCATTATTTTCCGCTTTCCTCAATTTTTCACCTTCTTCCTGAAGGTATTGTTTCATTAGTAAGGGGGTGATTTTTCGTGCCTGAACTGACTTGTAAAAATTGATAATATGAGGATTAGTATCATTAAGAATGGCTTTTTTGTATCCCGCATTAAAAGCAACCACACCCGTTCCTAAAAAAGGTTCTATCCATTGTCCGTTTACTTTTGGGGCGATATCTTTAATCCATGGTACAAGTTTGGTTTTGATACCCTGACTTTTAATAGGAGGAACTATCACTTTCATACTTAATATTTTTTTATAATTTTATCTAATAAATCCATGCGTCCCTTAAATTCTAAAAAGTCTTTCAGCTTAGTGATTTTTATTGTTTTTCCATTCTTTAGCATGGTTGCCGAACCAAAATTCATCCAATACTCATCAAACCATTTTTCACCAAGTTTACTAAAAATGCCGTTTTCGTTTTTCAAATCTTCTAAATTTAGTGAACAGCCAATGTTTGCAGTGTTTCCTGAACCTTGTCTGTCGCTTGCAATTTTCCATTTTTCAGCAACAAAAAAGTCAAAATCCCTGATGACAGAAGTGATGGATTTTAGATTATTTACAATTGTAATTTCTCTTTCTCCCTCTTTTCTTATGGAAGTTTCATATTCTTTCTGCAACTCCCGTACATTGTATATTTCTGTTTCGGAAACATCGCTATCGGCTCTCGTATAAATTATGCCCAAACAGTAATGTCCCAAGTAGCAATTATAAGGAAATTGTATATTCTTTTGTTTGTTACGTTCCTTAAAATATCTTCCATGACTGCCCAAAGTAAAACTTGCAATACCATTTTCTTTCCGGTAAGTAGTTTTCAAATCAACGGCAAATTTTATCCTTTCATCCTGTTTACTGACAAAAGTCATATCGGGATAATAATTTTGTTGTGCTGCCAAAATAATATTGTACCCGATTTGTTCTGTAAATTGAACAATCTGTGGGAATATATGGATTTCAAGTATTTTTGAAATAATTTTTGTATCGGACGAAATTGTATAAATATTTTTGTAAACATCTATAAACCCTTTTACAGACCATTCACCGGTTTCGGTTGATACATATTGCTGCAATTTTTTTGTAAAAGTTTCTAATGCTCTTTTGAAATCCAACTTGTATTTTTCTTTACTCACAATCATTTTTTTTCTTTGATAAATACGAGTGCAAAATTACATGATTTTTTTGGATTTCAAAGTGCATATAATGAAAAAAGTATCCCTTACCACTTGACGAAATAGAACATCAAGCAGACAAATCCAAATGAATAGTTGTTGCTTAGTGTTTGTCTTCATGAGACTCTGTTTTTCCGTTATTTTGCTGCTGGACTTTGTATCACCTCTCTCTTTTTCTCTTTGAAATACCCTGTATTTTGAGGTTGTGTGAAAATACACAAAAACGTCCAAACAACGCCGTCATTGCGAGCGCAGCGAAGCTAATCCCTACCCAAAAACGCATTGATTGTTAGGGATTAGCTACGCTGCTCTTACGGGCGCTTCAGTCGTGCCTCCTTCGCAATGACGTGCTGATTGTTGCGGGGGGCGCTTTTGAAACAACCCTATTTCTAACTTTAAAGACAGACACTAATTAGTGTCTGTCCGAAAACTATCAAACGTTTCGTATATTCGTCATTATGAGTTGATACATTTTGAAAACAGGCAGGATCGACATGTTGAATAATTACGCTTTCATA
>JAIROC010000361.1 GCA_031257735.1 Bacteroidales bacterium
GCTTGTATTATGAAAAAGATGATTTACGTATTGTGTATTTCTGTGTTTTTGAGAATGTTTACCGCATGTAACATTGATAACATAGACAGGATTCTCGACACTGCTGAAAACATTGTCGACAACAAACCCGACAGCGCTTTGATGCGGCTCGGTTCGATTAAACCGTCTACTGTTAAGACGCCGGAACAACAGGTGAGGCATATTTTGTTGACTTTATATGCCAAAGATTTGTCCGACGAAGACATTTCGAATGATTCTACAGTTATTCATGTAATAGATTATTTGAAAAAAGTCGATAATCTCAAATATCTCGCCTTTGCCGAATACTATCTGGGCAGAATTTATCAGGCGCAGGGCAAAGATGAACAAGCCATGGAACTGTATCTGATTGCTAAAACAAAGGCTGACAAGATGAATGAGGAGAACATTAAAGGTTTGATTTGTTCTCATATCGGACAACAATATTATAATCAGCGAAAACATGATGATGCGATTGGATATTTCGAATCGGCTTTGGGATATTTTAGCAAATCGAAGAGTAATCACAAGAGAATAATGGCTACTTTCAATAATATCGCTAATTGCTTTTTGCTAAAGCAAGACAGCGCTATGATGATGACATATTATAACAAAGCTCTCGAATCTGCCATAACTGCACAGGATTCTGCCGACATAATGCAAAATTTAGGATTTGCATATTTAAGTCTAAATGACCACAACAATGCTAAACAGCAACTGTTTCATGCGTTAAAATTAAATTCGGATTCAACTTTACAAAGTTTAATCTATTTAAACATCAGCAAAGTATATGAAAAAGAAAATCTGACAGATTCTGCCATTTATTTTGCGGAATTATCATTGAAATCTGCAAAAAACAACAATTATGTTTTAATGAATATTTACAATATATTGTCTAATATGGAAAGAAAAAAGAAAAATCACAAAAAAGCGGATAAATATTACACTCTATATAACAATTATTTTAAACAGATTAATAAAGAAAAGAATAAAAAGCCGAATATACAGTTCATTGAAGCAAAATACAATTTAAATCTACTTCAAAGCGAAAACAACACTTTAAAAACTATAATAAAACGGATTCTAATCGGCGTATTTCTTTTAGTCATTATTATCGGAATATCTTCCAAATATTTGTATTTAGCAAAAAAGAAAATCCTCGAATTGAAAAAGAAAGTTGCCGTATCGGAAGGAAAAGTTGTAGTATTGGGAAAGAATATTGTTGAATTGGGAAAGAAAACTGCCGAATTGAGCAAAGAACATTTTGAAATGATACAAAAAAACATCAAAAAAATAGCGGTATTTCACTGTTTGTTATGTGTAATAAACAATAAAATAGACAGTAAAAACTTCATATCATCAATAAAAACTATGTCTATCTTCAACAATGAAAATCATGATTTTTACGAGGACATTAACATACTGTATGAGGGTCTATTTGACAAGATAAAAAACAAATATCCGGAGATGGCAGACGATATGGATAATATAGCGCACAAAATAATCTGTCTGACTTGTATTGATTTTGATAATTACGATATTGCACTATTGTTAAACGTAGATAAACATGTTATTGAGCGAAAGAAATCGGAGATACGGAAAATATTGAAATTAAAGAAAGGAGGGGACATTAAAGCCTTCGTTTTGGACAGTCTGAAATGAGAGATATCAAAATATTTACTGTTTTTCTACTACAGAACAGATTTATTAAAATATTGCATGTGAAATATTTGCAATGCGGGCGCAAATAAATTCGCTACATTTTCGCTACATCTCGTGTTATTCGAGTATCATTGAACGAAATATAGCATTAATTTTGCATCGTAATTTATTAAAAAAGTTAAATGTATTTAAAATTAAAAATTATGAAGAAAAGGTTTTTAATAATTGGAACAGCAAGCATGGTTATCGGAATGACTGTAAACATGCGTTTAAACATTCAAAAAACAAATGCGAATGCTTCGTTATTTAGTATTGAAGCATTAACGAATGAACTAACTCCCGAGGAAGAAGAAATCCTTATATACGGCTCGTTATATTTTATACCTGTGAAATCGTTTTCCCAACCTTTCCAGGCGACTAAGTATGCTTCGTATATTAATGTGAGTTATTTGGCTAATCTGACTAATATCACCGTACAGGTTGTACAGGCATCAGGACAGATTGTGTATTCTAACACTGTAAACACTGTCGCAGGCGGACAATTGTGTATCAGCCTCACAGGTTTGTCTTCGGGTGATTATACTCTCTTGTTTACGGCGCCTAACGGAAATTCTGTTTATGGTGATTTTGAAATATGAGTGAAATTTGAATAACATTAAAAAAAAGATATGTTTAATCTAAGAAATATGAGCTATATCGCAGTTACGGTCGATTTTCGCTGTGCTAAAGACAGGAAAATCATCGCGAGTAGTCGAGGTCTTGATTCCGGTATTTTGAATCGACCCGAGGAAAAGGCTCTTTTAATAAAATACACCAACGATATATGGTGGCTGGGGAAAAACAACCTTGACAAGCTTTGGCGCCTGCGGGTTTGATTTCGGATAAGCAGGCGCCTAATAAATCGTTTCCCTGTCATATATCGGCAGGGTTAGGGTGCAGGAATGCGAGTTTTATCCCTGCACAAGTAAAACAAAGAAGGTCATGGAATATTGACCGGATTACCAAGGTATAAATCCGAATTTTTCGGAAAATTATCAGGTAAGAAAAAGTTGTCGGATGTTCGCTCGCATACTCTACAACTAAGCAGTCACTTCGAAAAGAAGTCATTCGGATACTATAAAAATTGCATGCTCGGATTTGTTAGATAGTTCTTGAATGATGATTGTGAAATAAGAGCAGATTCGTTGATTTTTCTATTAGTTGACACTTGATTGAGGACTTCATGTCGATTAGGAAATCTAAAATAAAAAACAGTTTTTAGAAGTCTTCTATTTTAATAATTATTTTTATTATGAAAAAAATATGTATTTTAGGCGTGTTAAGCGTATTAGGAATCGCAGGAATAGTTGCGGTGAATTTAAATCCACAAAATGGTTTCTCAGATGTCGTATTGGCTAATA
The DNA here is from genome assembly GCA_031257735.1 of Bacteroidales bacterium. Taxonomy (GTDB): domain Bacteria; phylum Bacteroidota; class Bacteroidia; order Bacteroidales; family WCHB1-69; genus JAIROC01. Next base: position 3,081 of record JAIROC010000361.1, read on the forward strand.
CTGAAGCACTGAGTAGTGAAGGAGGAAGTGGATGTCATTACAAAAATGGCTATACAGCTTTTTCTGACAAAGCAGGAGGTGCATATGATTGTTGCCAAATTTGGAGAAACAAGGCGATAGATGAGGAGGCTACTACGTGTCAATAATAATTAATCATGTGTAGCGATTAAAATTGTAACCATCAAAACAGATTTGGAAACTCTCCCATTCTTGTTTTGATGGTTTTTTATAAAACAAATGAAATGAAAATATTAATTAAAATACTGATTATTCTATTTATTGCAGGATGTTCTAATGGAGACAATAACATATCCAAAATAATGGATAAACCTGATTTTGATGAAATACATTTGACATGTCTTGATTCAATAGCATTGCCAGTCATTTCGAATATGTGGCATTGGAAGTGTGACAGTAATCAATTGTATACTTTTAGTGTGCAAAATATAGATGAACATTTTTTATCCGTTTATTCATATCCCAATTTTAGATTATTATACAGATATGGGACAAAAGGACAGGGTCCCGACGATTTTATTACTGTTAATTGGGCAAATACGTACAAAGAAAATGAAATTGTTTTATATGATATAATGAAAAGAAAATTATATTCTTTCGAAACAGGCGACAGTTTGGTAATGAAAACAAATATTTTCAATCTGGCTGAGATAAAAGGTGAAAGATTAAGTAAGCCTTATACAATGATTCATAAAATTAATGATTCAATATTTTTGATGAAAGTAAATATGCCTGACATTATTACATTGGAAATAGTAGATCTGAAAAACAGTCGGCAAATAAGTTCATACGCGGATTTACCTCAAGTAAAAGACACAAAACGTGGACGTTTGTCTTATTTATACGATTTTAACGTGGAATACAGAGACAGTACAATAGTATGCGCTTTTACAAATATTAACAGGATTGAAATATTGCAAATTGATAATGAATACAATATTGTCCATAAATTAACTGTTGGGGAAAAGAAGTTGCCGGAAGAGTATTTACGTGATTCGTATGGCAATCGGATTTCATTTTATAGGAATGTAAAATGTAATGGCAAATATATATTCATCCTATTTCAAGATAAAAAAGATAAATCAACTTCAACTATAGAGGTTTATGATTTGGAAGGAAATGGCGTTGTCAAACTGTGTTTAGATCAGCATGTGGAAAATATATTAATATCACCAGACTCAAATTACATTTATGCTTATCACCAGTTGATTGATTGCGACATAATATTAAAATATAAAATTCCAATATAACAAAGTTAAAATGAACAGAACTTTATTGCTGATAATTATGTCTCTAATCTGCTTTGCGTGTAAAGATAAGAGAATAGTCGAAACTCAACGTATGGTAAAAGAATGGAGGTCTAAAACTATTATCTTTCCTGACAGTATTACATCTTTATATGTAATGAATGGTCATGTTGTAAACAATGTAGAACAATCAAATGATAAAGATTATAAAATTTTGTTCTATGCTGATTCAGCAGGTTGCACAAGTTGTAAATTACAATTGCCAACATGGAAATCATATATAGAGGAGTTAAAGGACAAAGTTGATTTTATATTTTGGTTGTATCCTAAGAACAACAATGAACTCTTCCTTTTATTATTGGAAATGCAGTTTATCCATCCGGTTTATATTGACAGAAATGATGAACTCAACAAATTAAACCATTTTCCAAATAATCCGATGTTTCAATGTTTTCTGTTAGATAAAAACGATAAAGTACTCGCGATCGGTAATCCTGCCAATAATCCGAAAATCTGGGAATTATACAAAAAAATCATAACCGGCGAAATATCGGATAAACTTCCCATAACCACTGTCGAGCCGGAGCAATCCGAAATAGAATTAAAAGATTTGCAAACCGGTAAAACTTCGGAAACGACATTCAGATTGAAAAACACAGGAACACAACCATTAATAATACAAATGGTGAACGCTTCCTGCGGTTGTACCGTTCCCGAATGGGAAAAACAACCGATAGCAGCAGGGAAAAGTACTGAAATCAAAGTGAAAATCACGCCCGAACAGAGCGAGTA
>JAIROC010000426.1 GCA_031257735.1 Bacteroidales bacterium
GAAGCACCCGTAAGAGCAGCGGAGCTAATCCCTACCCAAAGAACGCATTGATTGTTAGGGATTGCTTCAGTCGTGCCTCCTTCGCAATGACGGCGGATTGATTGCTGTTTCTGACATTATAGACAGACACTAATTAGCTACGCTGCTCTTACGGTCATAATTACCTACGGCGTTCTTCGCTACGGGTCTGTTCATTGCCCGTAGGACATTCATATCAATAGAATAGGCGATTAAATACATTATAGAACTCCGTATGGAGTTCCATTGTACGTCAGCTCATTTTCACCCGTAAGAGCAGCGGAGCTAATTTTCAATTTTCAATTGATTAAGTTCTTCGAGGATTTTATTTACTTCTTCTTCTGTACTTGTTAATTTTGATTTACAGATTTTGATAAGTTGTGATGCTCTTTTGACTTTTTCGGAGAGTTCATCAACAGATATTGTTCCCTGTTCGATTTCCGAAACTATCTTTTGAAGTTCTTCAAATGCTTCTGTATAAGTTAATTTATCGTTCATTTTTTATTACTTTTATGTGTTGAATTGACAGCGCTAACAATATTCCCATGATGTACAACAGTATTGAGAATATCTCCATTTTTAATTTGTGATATATTTGTAACCGATTTACCGTTCAATAATGTAATACTGTATCCTCTTTTGAGTACATTTGCAGGGCTCATGTTTTCCACATTTTTTTCTATGTTATTAATTTCTATCGAAGTATTTTTTGTCTTTAGCAAACTTTGTAATTGTAATTTTTCTTTCAATTGGGCAATCAGGATATTTTTCATACTACAAAATACGCCTACACTCTTAATAATATTTTGTTTGCTTGCTTTGATTTCGTTATTATTTGAAATCAGGATATTATCTGTCGATAGAGAAAACAATTTTATTTCCGACGCCAATTTCATTTTCTCTCCATTCAGTTGTCGTATTGCCCATTCGGATATTTTTTTTTCTGCATTTTGGACAGGAATTGTAAAGTTATGAAACTTTTGCAGCAAATATTCTGCAAGTTTTGTCGGTGTGATTACATTTGTATATGCGATCATTTCTGTAACTGTTTCATTCGTAGCATGTCCAATGCCTGTAATCACAGGAAGCGGAAACATTGCAACTGCTTTTGACAGTTGGTAATTGTTAAAACACGAAAGCCCAATATCTCCGCCACCTCCACGTATAATTGCAACAACATCAAAATGATGTCTAACTTTTTTTATTCTCTCTAACTGTTTGATAATACTTTGAACAGCATAATCCCCTTGCAGAACAGACGGAAATAAATAGCAGAAAAACTTGTATTTCCATGAATTTGTTTCAATCACTTTGATAAAATCGGCATATCCCTTACTTGTTTCAACGGAAATGATAGCAATACGTTGAGGCAACAAAGGCAAATGAAGCGTTTTATTTTTATTGAAGATACCTTCATTTTTAAGTTGATATATTGTATCTTGTTTTTCGCGTTCGAGGTCCCCCAACGTATAACTTGGGTCAATATCCATTATCCACAGTGATAAACCGTGAGCAGGATCGAAAGTTATCTTTGCCAAAAACAGAATTTTGATGCCGTCTTTCAGTGGTTCATGCAGGGTATTAATAAATTTACTGTTTATCCTTTGATAATCATCTTTCCAGATATAGGATTTTAGTTGAGCAATTACTTTTCCGTCTTGTTTTTCGACGAGTTCAGGATAACAATGTCCTGAATATTTATAAAAATTCAGTTTACTCATTTCAGCTTTCACCCAAAACGAACTCTGATACCTTTGTTCTAAGGTCTTATGAATGCTCTTGCTTACTTCAAGCAGAGAAAATACTTTTTTGTCATCTATTTTTTCGGACATTATTTTGTTGTTCAATGTTTTTCAATCGACATTTTAATCTTCTTTTTTAGCTGTACCTACAAAATAATCATTCTTATCTTTGAAAAGCAGGTTAAAGGTCGTCAATGAACCATAGATACCTGTGATATACTTCTGAATATTAATTTTATCTTGTTCGCTCAAATCTTTATGACTGTTGATATTTTGTTCCAATACCCGCAACTTATCCCTAATCATTACGATTTTGTGGAAAAGGACGTCAACAGGTATTTCTTTTGGTTGCGAAGAATTACCGGGTTTTAATACCAAAGTACCGCCAACCCATTTATCAGCTATTTCAACATTTTCGCCAAGTTTGTCATAACCTTCTAATATGTTTGTTAATACCTCAGTAACTTCATTCAATGTCAATTTAGGTTCTTCATCTTCTACTTCTTCAAGAACTGTTATCTCTTTCCAGAAATTAATCTTGCTAAAACTCATTTTTCCTCCTCTTTCAAAAATGATTTCATAACCATTAAGTGAAGTTTTATAGATGATTCCTTCTCCGAATCTATCATGTTCAACTCTTGTTCCTACTCCTAATTCAATATTATCTTCCATAAAAATAATTATCTGTTGTTTTTTTATTTGATGTTGCAAAGATAGCATTAATTTTCCAAATTATACACAGATGAATAAAATTTGATTGTTTAAGCGGAGGTTTAGACAAGGTGAATATTTCTTATATTCAGAATATTGATTTTGATGGGGCGGAAACTCTAAATAGTGTCTGTCTATAAAGTACAAATAGGGTTGTTTCAAAAGCGTTCCCCGCAATGACGGCGTTGTTTGGATGGCATTGATGATTACTTTCTTATACTTTATAGACAGACACTAAATATACAAAAACAAATTGACCATTAGATATGATACTATCTACTTCATTGTTAATTTTCAGAATATTTTCTGACTATCAATTAAATTTCTTCATACTATATTATTCTCCCAACCATTTCAATGCTTCTGTTGTAATTCTCTGATACCATACTTTTTCATCTTCACTTGTCGCAGCAATTTCATTGGAACATTCAAAGAAATGCTTTATTTGCTGAGGTTGCGGCGTATATGCGGTTTTATACGAATCTGTTATCATCTTTTGAAAAATATTCAAAGGCAAAGGAACGATTGTAGAAACTCCACCATAATAGCTGATATTCATTTTATGAAGCGCATAGAAATGAGCGATGCAGGCTTCGTTTATATCAGGTGCAATAAATAAACAATAAGAAGGTTTGTTTGTCTCTTTCTTCAATTTGGCAAGATGTCGAGCCACAGATTCTCCTTCCATTTCGTATTGACGTTGCCCTGTTTGCATGGTTACTTCTACAGTTAATCCAAAATCACCGTAATCGCAAACAATGTCTGCCATGTTACCTTGTGCAGTGGACATCGGATTTCCGAAATCATCAAACTTCAGGTTTGGTGTTACTTGTCCGCCATTCAACATAGTCATTGCTCTCCATGTATTCCATTCCAATACCAAAGGTGCATCGTACAATAATTTATCAGCAATTTGATTGAATGTTTCATTTATTTCATTGTACAAAGAATAGTTGTCCTTAATAACCGATACCTGTTCAGCAATAATATTGTCTTTTCGTTTGGCAGTTTCATCGTAGAGAATGTCTTTTAACTCTGACATTGAAAGCGCTGTGTCAATTTTGATGTAAGGAAATTCGTCTTGAATTTTAGCTGACAGCAAATCTTTGTCGTCTATAAACAATTGAGGCAATTCATGATTTGCCAAATATTCCAGATAACGTTTTTCATCATCAATAAAAGAAGGTTCTCTATCTGTATTTTTTAAAAAATAATTAACTTCCTGAATCTTTTCCGACGCAATAGATATGGATTTTCCAACATGAGAAATATTTACCATCCCTGTTGCCCGCAAATACCTCAATAGTGCATCGGTATAATCACGCATATTGTTTATTTTTGTTTGCAGGAAGTTTGTAAGTGAAGTATTATTGCTTTCTCGCGTTTGTGTATTGCCTGATATAATTTCTGTGTTATAAATAATTTTCAATTCTTCTGTTAGATATTCGTTTTTGAACGATTTATAGTTTTGTTTGGTTTGCACTTTTGTCATTCGGAAATGTTCTATTTTCGCGACAATGCTGTCAAACAGTCTGTAATCAACCAATTGTAACCCGAATATCATCAACTCATCAAATTTCAATGTTCCGAAATGATGTATTAGTCGAAAAATTTCAAGATAAGGTTTTACCCAAAATGCAACGGCTTTGTCTGTTGGTTTGTGATAGGGCGACGGCAATTGAAATTTCAATAATTGTCGTAAAAAAATTTCTTCTTTCCGTTTAGTTTGTATCAATTCCTGTCCTGCGGAAGTTAAACCAATTACGGGCGATAAAGTTACAAATCCCAGCGCTTTGGGCGCTCTGTTTATACGGTCTCTTGCACTAAATGCGGGATCGTTTACGCCTTCACCATTAAAGAAATTTTCTTCCCGCAGAAGTTGCATAAATGCTGTTTGCGTTTGGGTATTCCATTTATTGCCTGCAAAATGGGTATTCAACAACTCAATTTCAGGAATCATCCGAAACGGCGTTCTCGGAGAAGTTGTGATAAACAATATTTTACTACCTATGCGTGCCATAATCAATATGCCATTACATATTTTAATTGTTCGGAGAAAAGTGTTTTATGATTTGTTTCGTAATTGGCGACTAATATATGAATCGCTTTTGATTTGAACCTGTTACGGATATTGACAGAATAATTTTTTGCATATTCGCTAATGATCATGTTTCCGTATAATTTTTCTGTTAGTGGTGTTCTGCCAATTACAAGCAACGCTTTGCATTTTAGATTTTTAAAATTTTCCGCAAGACTAACATGACAGTTGTCGTCAAAACCATCTTTGTATTCTTCATTTCCATAATCAGAAAAAATACAATCATAAGGAGGATCTAAAAACATGAAATCGTCAACCTTAACCATATCAAATATTTCTTTGTAATCTTTATTGTATATTTGAGTATTTGCCAATAGTTCACTATGTTTCTTTGTAACTAAGGAGGTATTTATATGAGAATATCTTCCAAAAGGAACATTAAATTCTCCTTTGGAATTGTAACGGATCATTCCTGAATACGCCGTTTTGTTGATAAAAAAATAGAGTAAGGCATCCGAATATTTTTTGTTGGACAAATTATTAAACATATCGCGAATACGATAGTATAGAACTTCATTTTTATCTTCAACTCGTTCGTTAGGTGTTTGGCGTTTCAATGCGTCAAATTGTTGGCGGTTGATTTCATATATTTTTTCAATCTCGTCAAGTTCAATACGCAATGTGTCATATTTATTTTTAACTTCTGAGTAAAAGTCCATTAATTTTGAATTGATATCATTGATAATTGCCTTTTTAGGTTCTAAATGGAAGTACAAAGCCCCCCCTCCAAAAAATGGCTCAATATATCTGCCTTTATATGACGGTATATGTTTTACAATTTGGAAAATTTCGTTGGATTTTCCTCCTCTGTATTTGATTAACGGTTTCATTGTTGCATCGTTTTATATTCCTCAATATTTCCTGAAATAATATTTAAGGCTTTATCGGTTCGTTGTCCGCATTCTACTCGACTTAATATCGACGGATCAACATCAATCGTATGCGGGAATCACCCATAATGGCAATTGATAGTTTTTTTCCTCACTTCTCTCAATGTATTGCCTATATGTCTTATTTTGACGGAAATGTTTTTAATACTTTTTGGCAAAAGTACAACTAAAAATTGAATTGACAAGTTTCAGGACAAAAAAAGTTTCAACAATTTAATAACCTGCATTTGGGATAAGCATCATCAAATATAGTATACACACCCTTCTCCCCCAGAAAAACAGTAGAAAGGTTTTTGATAGTTTTATATAAAGTACAAAATCAAGATAAGCAGGAGTGGTTTCTCTATACTTCGACAATGCATAACCTATTTGGGAGATGCATAATTTACAAGCATGTTATTTATTGATGATTATAAAATAAGGTATAGAAAAGTGTCGAAGTTAAACAATGTTGAAAAACAGTTTTCACACAGCCTTTCTTTCGATCTATCCTTTCTTTTTCAGTACAAAAATCCAAACATCCACAAAGGAATTTTATTTTCATATCCGTACTCTATGTCATCGGCGGCAATATAGGCATTTTCAAGCAGATAAATTTGTCGTTTATTTTTAGTCTTTCCGCCAATTTCAAAAGTGTATTTTCCGTCTACGAGAAAATCACTTTTGTTGGAATATTCTACTTTGTGCCGATATTCTACTTGATTGAAAAAGAAAGTTTCCCGCACATTTCCTATATTTGTTCGATGACTTGACAAGGTATAAGCAAGGTTGGTATTTTCGAGAAAAATCTTATCGGGCTTTCGCAATTTAGCTGTGCCTGTACTGTTTTTGTACAAATGTTTTGTTAGATGTGTCTCTTGCAAATAGTATAAATAGGACACGAGTGTAGTGCGATTGATTCCAATATGTTCGCTTAATTTTTGCACATTGGGAATAAAAGGAGCAGACTCGGCAATAATTAACATCAATTGTTTCAATTTATGTATGTATGCAATATCGACCTTCCGAAGAAAAGGTAATTCGATTTCGAGAATTAAATTAATCACTTCCTCCAATTGATTATAATACAAATCTCTAAACTCGAACGAAAAAGGATAGTAACCTGTTTCAAGATAATGATTAAAATATTGCAAGGGTTTTATCTTCTGTGTGATTTCAGCTGAAATCTCTCGGTGATTTTCCAATATATGTGACAAGGAATAAACAGGAAAATTTTCCGATAAACTCATCATCAAATATTCCCGAAACGACAATCCTTGCATTTGATAAACCACAGCTCGCCGACTCAAATCCGCACGTGCATTTAAAATCTCCAACAAAGAAGATCCTGTGAAAACTATTTTCAAATCAGGATAATCGTCATACGCATTCTTTAATTCTTGAGACCAGTTCGGATATTTATGAACTTCGTCAAGGAAAAGATGTTTCCCTCCCTTTTTTACAAAATCATCAACCAAATCAATCAAATGATGATTGGAAAACCAAATATTATCCAAACTCGCATATAAAGTTAAAGAGTCCTTAGAGAGAAAACGTTTTATATACTGTAACAGCAAAGTCGTTTTTCCAACCCCTCTTGCTCCGAGAATACCTATCAAACGATTTTCCCATCTAATATCATCCATGATGCTTCGAATAAAATTAAGCGAAATATGCTGCGTCTTCCTGTATGATTTTTCAAATAATATATCCATCTCTTTATTTTGTTTATTACGGCGTACAAAATTACATGTTTTTTGCTTACTGCAATAATCATTTCTGTATATTTTTCCACTTCTGTAACCAATAAAAAAACATTCCCTGCGTAAAAAAGGTTTGACTTTGTATAGCCATGTCAATTTATTGCCCCATTAATTTATAATAACTCCCTACAGCCAATCCTATATTCTTTAGAACTTTATGTTTTTTTTCAAATGAATTTAGGGATTAAGTTTAATATCAATATACTCTTCTTTTGTATTGCTTTGTAGGTTTATTTTTATTTCTTTTGATAAATTGAAGATTTCCGATGACAACCTGATACATACAAATGTTTTTTCTTCAGGTTGTACAAGTTGTTTTTCTACTGTTGCTTTTGCCAATGTATTGTCCGAAAAGATGCTTTTTACTTCCAAGTCAGCGTTTCCATTGTTCTTTATCTGAATATAAAGTTCATATACGTCTGTTTCTGGAATTTGCGTGACTATAATATCTTTTTCCGAAACCAATAAAACAGGTTTTTTTATGCTTGTATCTTTTTCCGATTTGTACAATGTTATTTGTATTCTTCTTTCCATACCTGCAGCAATACTGTATATCGAATTTCGTACATCATTGGGATTATCACTGACGTATTCGGCAGCAAAACGTTTTCCCCTCGGATCTTCAATAAAATACAATTTGTTTCCAACCGTTACAGTGTCCAAATAGGTATCGAAAACAGTTTGATTTTTAATATAATTTTTCAGACTTGAAATCCGACGTGATGATAATCGTGCATTATAGTCGTCGGAATGCAAAGGACTTGCAAATCCAATAATCGTAAGATAGACATTATTTCCCTGTTTGAGATCTTCCAATAACCATTGCGTTATTTGTTCCAGATGTGCGAAACCGTTTCCAACCGTTTTCAAAAAGAATGTATCTATATCCGTTATGGCTTTTTCTTTTTCTTCTCCCTGCAATCCAAATGAATATTCTGTTTTATAAATATCCGTCATGGCAATATATTCTTCTAATGTGGTTTTGTAGTCTTTGCTGGTCGTTGTAGACAAACTCTTCGGATCGGGTTCATCATTATGGAAATAAAGCGTAACGGGAAGTACATCGTTGATAGATTTGGAAATATACTCAATATTTTTTATCAGAAATGTATCTTTTTGGACTTTTATTACATCTCCCAACCATCGGTATTCATAAATATCGTTACAGCATGTTTCATCGGTCATATAATAAGAACCGATACGGTTGGAAGTTAAAAAACCATCCTGATCAACATCATTAATCGTAAAATACATGTCATTGGCGGAAGAATTTATCGGATAACCCATATTGACAGGTTTCTCCCATGCACTTAATGCTCCTTTCGATTTAAAAATGTCAAAACCACCCAATCCCTCATGCCAATCGGAACTAAAATACAATGTTTGTTTTTCCGTATGGTAAAAAGGAGTTATCTCATTGCCTTGCGTATTGACAATACTCCCCAGATTGACAGGCTCCGAAAAATCATCATTATTATTGAGCAAACTAAACCAAATATCCATTCCCCCCAAACCATCTTCCCTGTCAGATACAAAAAAGAATATCTGATTTTCATCATCACTCGCAAGATATGGTTGTGTAGTATTGGAATTGGGTTTATTGATTATTTTATCTAATTTTTGTGGTTTATTCCATTTGTGATTTGCCCACTCAGAGACCCAGATAGCACAATTTCTATCTTTACCGCTAATAGGGCAACGTGTAAAATATAATTTCGTTTTATCCCCGTTAAAACAAAAATTTCCATTATTATATTTGGGATTATTGATTATCACAGGAAGCGGAACAGTTTTAATAATACCATTAACCGTATACGGCGCTGTGATTATCATCGACATATAAAAATCCTCAAGAATATTATTGTGTTCGGTGTTGGATATTTGACGAATACTTGAAAAATATAATGCCTCCTCATAAAATTGTATTCCATTAAATTCAGAATACTCCGTATTGACAGGACTTTCCACTTTTTTTATCTCTACAGGAAAGGTATCCAATAGTAACTTTGAAATTAAATGAAATGAACTCAATTCAGTTGTTACACGCTTTTGCAGTATTGGATTTTCAGCAGAAGCATATCTTGTTTGATACTGCAGAAAGGAATATTTTGCATCTTCGTATTTTCCCTTATTTTTTTGCACCATGCCTAACCAAAATAATGCCTCTGGATAAAAACTTACACTGTCAGAATTTATTACTTTCTCCAAATAATATTCAGCGTCGCTGTAATGATAAAGCTCTTTCATCAGCATACCGCATTTATAGTAAATGCCAATATCTGCGTTTGAATTTGAAGTAATATATTCCTTATAAAAATAGGCAGCTGATTGCAAATTCTTTTCTTTTTCCCAATATTGTGCGGTCTCCAAGAGCGAATGAAACGACTGTTGAGCATACACAAACACAGGAAACAGCATCAAAATAATTACTGCTATCCGACAACAAATAGTATAAATACTTTTTCTCTTATTTTTATTTTTCATATCCATTGTCTTCATCTAAAATACGGTACAGGGAATAGCTTTTTGACGCAAATATCTCTTTTTCTTTATAATATAGGAAAGCGCTATTTCAATTCCACCTCTTCCATGACTTGCCTGCGCCAAATTGGAAACATTAAAATCGTAACTTATACTAAAAGTTAAACGTCGCCACTCCATGCCAGCAGCAAGATAAATAGCATCATTCCACCGATAAAATAATCCGATATTGGCTTTATTTCTAAAACCTTTTACATCAATGGGCAATGTGTGAGAATAGGATGCTCCCAAAAGAAACTCTCTGTAAATATCCTGATAAGCAAAATAAAGCACAGGAACTATCGCAATGTCAGGATGAAGTTCCACACTTGTAACAACATGCGTAACCCATTTGACAGGTAAACGAATATTGCCATCTTTGAGCATAGATATTCGAGGCTTATTGAGATGATAAACACTACATCCCGCTTGAAAAAAAGTCAAAAAATCAGGTTGATAAAACCATTGTACCCCAACGCCAACATCAGCAAGCCAATAATTACTTCCGTAAAATGTTTCACTATTACCAATGTCAGGATTAAACATGCCATTTTGCCACTGGTCGTCAAAGTAGAGTTGAGAATACGCCCACGAACGTTGTGCTCCTCCCAACATTATGCCTCCCATCAAAAAATGATTGTTACGCCTTGTAAGTGCATGGGCATACGATAACATTACATTGCCTTGTATGGTTGTATATTTAGAATCACCAGCTTGATCGTAATCCACGGTAACGCCCATCCCAAATAAATCCTGTTTACCGGGACGTTTTATCAACGGGAAGTCAGTGGATACGCCTACCGTTTGAAATGCTTTGGAAATAGCTCGCCATTGTGTCCTGTTGTACGCTCCCAAACGAACATTCCCATCAAAAAAACCTGCTGCCGCAGGATTTATTGCGACAGGTGATACCCAAAACTGAGAAATATGAATATCTTGAGACATTAATCCCAAAGACATCCAATATAACATTAACAATGATATTCTTTTGATATTTAGCAATCTTCGCATCTTATCAAGAATTTAATTTCTATTTCTTTTCTCGTTTTGTTCATCATTTTTTACGAAATCCAAAGGTACAGAAAAAAAATGAATTGAAACCCTCTTGTGTAAAATAAAAACATGATTTAGTTTTTTTTCTCTTCTTTTTTCTTCTTCAAGCGTCTGAATCTCGACAAAAATACAAGCCCTGTTTCAGCCGCTTCCACAATAATCCATTTCATCTTATTGACTTTTAGAGAATAAATTTTTTTTCAACAAATGCAATTTGTAATGTTTTTTTTTCTACTTTTGCAGCGGAGAGATGGCAGAGTGGTCGATTGCGGCGGTCTTGAAAACCGTTGACTGTAACAGGTCCGGGGGTTCGAATCCCTCTCTCTCCGCAAATCACTCTGATAATTAAGAATTAACAAACACATAGATAAGTTTTGTACACTCATCTACCCCTTGCTCGGTGTAGTTTCCAGACTACGTTAAGCTAAAAGCAAGGCTCCTGCCTTGCAAAAAATTGTCTGAACCATGATTTACAGAATGAAAGAATGAGCAGAATTAAATACAACACCGTCATTGGTAGCTCCTTATACACCCACAATTGTAATTGTTTTACCGTCTACAGTTTCTTTTTTCATATAGAGTTTATCTTCCCATTTGACGGTCGAACGACGATCGAATACAACCATCCATCCTTCGTTACAGCAATGATAATCCACGTAACGGGCGGTTTGTTTGAGACCTTTTTCAAGATATTTATCTCCGTAACGAATTTTTAACTCTATTGGATATTTTTGATTTTCGTATATCAGACAGAGGTCAAGCCGACCTCTTCCCGACGCTATTTCGCGGATTACCTGACCACCACCATTAATCACACGTTGCAGAAATCCCATCATAATAAGATGTGGCGCCGCTTCACGGTAATCAAATTTCTCTGCCCAGATAGCGCCGTTTGCGTGCCAGAACTGTTGGAAATCACGCATCAGATAGTCTACATCTATACGTCCGTCTTTCAGGTATCGCGGGATATTATAGGGATATTTCGGTTCATGTAACCTCTTCTGAGATGTAGAAGACAATGTACGGATAATTATTTCGGCATAAATCGGATTGGCAGGTATTATCTGAGAATTATTATCCTCTCGAATCAACCCCAAATCCTTAGCATATAAGAAATCATCCGATTCACAGTCAATAATATCTTCGCCAAGTATCATTGGTTCGATTATTTTGCGTACCCGTTCTTCATTCAAGCGTTCGAGCAGACTGTCAATGTGCGCAGGACGATTAAGAATAATGGTTTGAATGGCTTCATTAACCAATTCTACCGTTACGGGTTTGGTATAGTCCAACTGCAGGATTTTGTTGATTACTTCTCTGGCAATAGCATTAACTAACCATGGTTGTCCTTGCGTCTGTTCACTAACTAATTCTATTGCATCTTTTTCAAACACTTGTCCTGTTTCGTCGGTATGCTGCTGATAGAGTTGGGTAATTTCTTCCTGTGTGAAATTTTTTAATGTAAAAGTCTCCGTAACGATATTGAAAGGGCTTGCACTGCCCAAGGTTTGGTTTTCGGGACGAACTTTGGCTTTGTAATCCCGTATATTGCGCATCCCGACCAAGGCTATCGAATGGACAAAAGGCACAAAACTGCGATCATTATAACCATTTCGCAATTGTCGTAAAAAAGAAATCAAGGTATCTTCACTTAGACAGTCCGCTTCGTCAAACAATATCACTAAGGGTTTGTCTAATAACTCACAAAATAGAGAGAGAGATACCCCCAAGACACCTGTAAAATCTTCATAGTCCGCATCTTTGGCAAAATCCGAACAATGTGGAATATTCATACCCTTGAGTTTGTTTCTAATCAGCCGCACTATTGCCGGTATACCTCGTTCCGGTTCACTGATGTTCTGCACGCCTTCTAACGAACAATACAGCGTATAATATTTTCCTTCCGTATTGAGACGTCTGGTTAAATCCTGTAAATAGGTTGTTTTTCCGCTTTGACGAGCCGCATGGATCACAAAATACTGCTCATTATCTATCAATTCCTTAACGCCGTGCAAACGAGTGGCGGCGTCTATCATATAATGCTTTGTGTTATTACAAGGTCCTGCTACATTAAAATATCTCATAATCATTTAAAATTATTCGGCAAAAGTACACAAAAAAATAACAGCTTAATGTATTATGAAATGTTTTTTCATCTAATGCAACCGAAGAGGAGTCTGTAAATTACCTTCGGCGCTCTTCGCTGCACTACGGGCGCCACGTCGCTGCGCTCCTTACAATGACGGCGTTATGTCGACATTAAAGACAGACACTAATTAGCTACACAATGCGCTGACATGCTACAAATTATAATTGATTACCTTATATTATGCTTCGTTCCTGTTTATAACATAATTAAAGACATATTTTTTCTTTTATATCTTTGTGATTATTTTATTTCGCCTGTTCTTTTTTTATATGGCTAACATTTTCTTTTCCTCATATTATCTTTATTGATGTCTGTTTCAACCTTTTTAGCGTCTGTTTTAGCTTTTTTGCAGCCTGCTTTAGCTTTTTTGTAGCCTGCTTTAGCTTTTTAAGCTCTCGTTTTAGCTTTTTAAGCTCTCGTTTTAGCTTTTTTGCAGCCTGCTTTAGCTTTTTTGCAGCCTGCTTGAGCTTTTTAAGCTCTCGTTTTAGCTTTTTTGCAGCCTGCTTGAGCTTTTTAAGCTCTCGTTTTAGCTTTTTTGCAGCCTGCTTGACCTTTTTTGCTGCCCTCGTTCGGGTTATGAGTTATTTTAGTTTGCGTCAGCCTAATTAGAGTCTGTCTATAAAGTATTTTCGCAACAATCAATGCCGTCATTGCGAGCGCAGCGAAGCACCCGTAAAAGCAGCGGAGCTAATCCCTAACCAAAGAACGCATTGATTGTCAGGGATTGCTTCAGTCGTTCCTCCTTCGCAATGACGTGCTGATTGTTGCGGGGAACGCTTTTGAAACAACCCTATTTCTGACATTAAAGACAGACACTAATTAATAATGAGCTGACGTGCGAAAGAAATGAGTAGGGACAAAACATGTTTTGCCTTTACTATATGGCGTTGATTGGACATTTTCGTGTGTCAGCTCATTTTCAATTTTCAATTTTCAATTAATACGGATTTTTATACTACCTTTGCAGAACCGTTGTTTGGATGTATTTTTCATCATTCAGCGCCACCCATGTATCATTAAATTAAAAGCAGAGAATGAATTTTTCACAGAAAATAGCACAAGAACTCAATTTATCAGCACAATATGTCCAGAATGTAATTGATTTATTGACAGAAGGTGCAACGATTCCGTTTATTGCACGTTACAGGAAAGAAGCAACAGGATCTATGAATGAAGTTGTTATCATCAATATTCGAGACAGATTCAAGCAATTAATGGAAATAGAAGACCGCCGAACTACTATTTTAAAAACTATCAACGAACAGGGAAAATTAACCCCCGAACTAAAAAAGAAGATAGATAATGCTCAAACATTGTACGAATTGGAAGATTTGTATTTACCATACAAACCTAAACGCAAAACAAAAGCAAGCATTGCCAAAGCAAAAGGATTGGAACCGCTGTCCGAACTGTTATATAGACAACAAAATGGAAATGTGGAAGATTGGGCGTTAAAGTTTGTCAATCCTGCATTGGGCGTTGAAACTGTAAAGGAGGCATTGGCAGGCGCACGGGATATTTTGGCGGAACGTATTTGCGAACACGATATTACTCGTGTCAAACTGCGTAATCTTTTTGAAAATAAAGGGATGATAATCTCCAAAGTTATCAAAGAAAAAGAATCGGAAGGAGAAAAATACAGCATCTATTTCGATAATACCGAACTGCTTAAAAAAACATCTTCTCATCGTGTTCTGGCAATGTTTAGAGGTGAAAACGAGGGATTTTTGCGGATTAAAGTTGAACCGGATGAAATTATGGCATTAGAACTTATCGACCGTATTCATCTTAAAGCGGACAATCCCGCTACCGATCAGGTTGCCATGGCAATAGAAGATTCATACCAAAGATTATTACAGCCTCAACTCGAAACCGAAATGCGACAACAAGCTAAAATTCGCGCCGATAATGAAGCTATTCGTGTGTTTTCGAGTAATGTTCGTCAGTTGTTATTGGCGTCCCCGCTCGGCGAAAAAACAGTTATGGGCGTTGATCCGGGATTTAAAACAGGATGTAAGGTTGTTGTTTTGGATAAACATGGTAATTTGCTTGAAAATGCAACAATATATCCTCATCCTCCACAAATTGAAGTTCATCAGGCAAACGAAACCATCAGAAATCTGGCAAAAAAATACAACATCGAAGCCATCGCTATCGGAAACGGAACTGCTGGACGAGAAACTGAAAATTTTATCAGGCATATCAATTTCGACCAGCAACCCATTATAGTAATGGTAAACGAAAATGGCGCTTCTGTATACTCTGCTTCGGATGTTGCACGGGAAGAATTTCCTGATCATGATATAACTGTCAGAGGATCGGTTTCTATTGCCAGAAGACTAATGGATCCACTATCCGAATTGATAAAAATAGACCCTAAATCAATAGGTGTAGGTCAATATCAACATGATGTTAATCAAAAGAAACTGCAGGAATGTTTGGAAGAAACCGTATCAAGTTGCGTTAATCTGGTAGGCGTTGAGGTGAATACTGCAAGTAAGGAATTGCTTGCATTTGTTTCGGGAATAGGACCTGCTCTGGCAAAGAATATTGTAAGTTATCGCAAAGAATACGGTAGTTTTAAAAGCAAATCGGCTTTGAAGAAAGTTTCTCGTTTTGGTGATAAGGCATTTGAACAGTCAGCAGGATTTATTCGTATTCGCGATGCAGAAAATCCATTGGACAGGAGCGCTGTACACCCCGAAAGCTATTCTATCGTTGAAAAAATGGCGAAAAAATTAAACTGTTCCATCCACGATTTAATCGCAGATGAAAGTCTTCGCAACCAAATCCATTTGAAAGAATTTATCACAGACACTGTTGGAATGCCTACTCTGACCGACATTATGAAAGAATTATCAAAACCGGGACGAGACCCACGTCAGAAGTTTGATTTGTTTGAATTTGATCACAGCATAAGCGATATTTCCGATTTGCAAGTTGGAATGGTATTGCAGGGTGTGATAGTAAATATTGCTGCATTTGGTTGTTTTGTAGACATTGGCGTTCATCAGGATGGATTGATACACATTAGCCAAATGTCCAAAAGACGCATCCATGACCCTAACGCAATCGTGAAATTAAATCAAAAGGTAAAAGTAAAAGTATTGGACGTCGATACTCGCCGAAAACGAATATCCCTCTCCATGCTGATAGATTAAGGAGAAAAACATAATGACGAAAAATAGTTGAATATGATTTTTTCGTCAATAAGGAGTATCTTTGCAGAAAAATATTTGTATATGATAGCAAGAGAAATATACCTGCAAAAATTATGGCAACTCAAAGACCAAAATCTTATCAAAGTTATAACAGGCGTAAGACGTTGCGGAAAATCTACACTTTTAGAGATATTTCACAATGAATTGTTACAGAAAGGAGTAAACGCTCAAAACATCTTTGCATTTAATTTTGAAGAACGCGAAAATGTAGATTTTGTCGATTGGAAAATGCTTTACGATGAAATTGTCGGTAAAATAAATCCCTCTCAAAAGAATTATGTCTTTTTGGACGAAGTACAGCAACTTGCAGATTTTGAAAAACTGATAAACGCCCTGTATGTAAAGAAAAATATTGATCTCTATGTTACCGGTTCGAATGCTTATCTGCTTTCGAGTGAACTCGCAACTTTGCTCACAGGAAGGTATATCAGCATCAACTTGCATCCTTTTTCCTTTGCTGAATATGCGCTGGCTTTTCCCGATGAAAAGAATATTGACCGTCTGTTTCGACAATATATGAACAATTCATCTTTTCCCGAAGCTGTTACGCTTGCCAAAACTGCTCCCGATATAGTGAATGATTATCTTCAATCGGTATATGATACAGTTGTTGTAAAAGACATCGTCAAACGACATAAACTGCGTAATCCAAATAATTTACATCGCATTATCGAATTTCTCTTTGACAGCATTGGTTGCCTTGTATCGCCAACAAACATCGCTGAACAACTGAACAAAAATTCTGATAAAACGATCTCTCACAATACAATTATCAAACTGATTGGATTTCTTACTCAAGCATATATTCTTTATCCTGCTCCCCGTTACGACATAAAAGGCAAGGAATTACTCTCTACAAACGAGAAATATTATGTAGTAGATTTGGGGTTGAAAAGCATAATTCATACCAATCGTTATGATATTGACTTGGGTCATAAGATAGAAAATGTAGTTTATTTTGAACTTCTTCGGCGTGGCGGAAAAGTTTTTGTGGGTAAAAACAGTCAGAAAGAAGTAGATTTTGTCGTTCAGAAGCCCAACAACGGACGAGAATATTATCAGGTAGCATACACTCTTATTGACGAAAAAACAATGAATCGTGAATTTTCGGCATTAAAAAGTATCAAAGACAATTATCCAAAATACATCCTGACGCTTGATTACGATAATGCGATTATAGATGGCATACACAAGTTGAATATCATTGATTGGTTACTGTAACTATTTCAACCCAAATTACGCATTAAGATTTACTGCTAAAGTAATCTCCTTAAAGGACAAGTTTCCCGGTAGAGTAGAGCGGAGAGACTTCAAGATAAGTCTCTCCGTTCTACTCTACCGGGAAAAATAAATTTATATCTTAGATACACAACTATTGTTTTCCTAATGCTACGCATTAGATTTTTTTGGGGAAAAGTTTGCTCTTTTTTTCTATTGCGTAATTTGGGTTTATAATATGCACTGTCTCCATTTTCAATTAAAGAAAGGGCTACCCTATTACAGAGCAGCCCAAGTTAAAAAAGTTTAATCAAATTAAACAACAAAAATAATGAATTATCTTTTTGTAGACAAGTAAACAAGTGGACGGGGGGACGAGTTTTGTCTACTCGTCCACTCGTTCACTCCGTCCACCAATTATTAATTAGTTGAGTTAATTATTAATTGTCTTACAAGTCGTTGTCCTTTGTATTCCATAGAATAGAAGTAGACGCCGGCGGCAAAGGTAGTTGTATTTAGTTCTATGCTGTTTGCGCCGCGTTTTGTGTCTATTGTCTTTGAATACAAGAGTTGTCCTGTGATGCTGTGTACATAGAACATTACCTCTCCTGCTTCGGGTACGCTGTAATCTATGCGTGTAGTGTTAGTAGCAGGGTTGGGTACGTTCTGACCAAGTGCAAAGACATGGCTTCCTATGGCATCAATAGCTGTATAATCCGTTGTTCGTTTGATGACTGATGTATCATTTTGTCGATAGTTATCGTAGCTGTCTATGTAGACAGTCAGATAATATACCGTATCGTTGGGAACGGTATAGGAACGATTAAAGCTATGACTTGCTGTAGATGACATTCCTATTCTTCCTGTCAGTTCGGTAAACTTGTCCATTTCTACTCCCTGTGAATTTGTTACCATAACGGTAATATTCAAACCTGTATAATAGTTCAAATCATCACGATT
>JAIROC010000449.1 GCA_031257735.1 Bacteroidales bacterium
GAAGCACCCGTAAGAGCAGCGGAGCTAATCCCTACCCAAAGAACGCATTGATTGTTAGGGATTGCTTCAGTCGTGCCTCCTTCGCAATGACGGCGGATTGATTGCTGTTTCTGACATTAAAGACAGATACTAATTAGTGTCTGTCTTTAATGTATAATTATAAATTATGACTCGAAGCGAAGCGGAGAGCAGCGTAACTAATTTTCAATTGATGAAGTTTTTGCTGCAAAAAATCAGCATTTAAAGAGGGTATGCGTAGTGAAAGAACGTCCTGTAAATTATTTTTTTCAAGGGGGGTATAGAAATGTGTAAAATGGGGTATAATTTTCAATCACAATGACAGATTATTAGGAGAGGGATGGTAGGAAATTTGCAAATTCACAAAAAAGTGCAGAAGAATGATTTTCATATAAAGAAATATTATACTTTTGCATCGTTTTAATCATTGAAAGATTTAAACAACCATTTAGGACTAACGTTAGATGAATTTAGAAGTACAGGGGAATTGTTTTATACACACTGAAAATAATCATATCAATCATATTAATCAAGGTTCAGAGAATAATCAAAACAGAATCAAAAAAAATCCCTACGAGACAGTATATAGAAAACTCCGTGCAAGTGGAGTGCAATTCAATGGGGTGGAAAAAAAACAAATAAAAATCAGAATAAAAAATGAATCATATCAATCAAGTAAATCGCCATTTGAGTAAAAAAGAAGAAAGTCGGACAAATCAAAATACAGGTAACAACTGGAAAAACATTATCAAGTTTCAATTATTGAATTTCGGGTGCAGGACTGTTATATTTCTATCATTACAATTTTTTGCTATTGTAGCGTATGGGAATTGTGATTTTGAGATGGTCGTTACTACGGAGCCTGCAACCTGTCAAAACGACGGACAAATTAAAGTTACAGTTACGGGAGCGGATAGCGCGTTTTTGGATTTAGTAAATGCGGAGTATGCTATTCAAGCGGTAAATACGACCTTTCAGACGTCTTTTGCCAGATGGACTAATGGTACTTTTTCGGAAGTTCCGCCGGGAACTTATGTTATTAAAATGCGGGTGTATTGTTCTTTGTCGGGAAGGTGGGAAACACGGACTTCGGCTACCAATGTTTTTGTAGGCGGGAACTATGAACCTATAGAGTATGTCTCGGCTACGGTTAGGAGGCATGCACTGCCTTGCGCCACAAGGACGGGGCAGATGAACTTTACCATTGACGGCGGAAGAGCGCCTTACATCGTCCGATTCTTAACAAAACCTGCAGCTTTCGATAAAGATTCTATTATTCTTAACATTTCAAGCGGTTCTACAGTTTTAATTGACAGTCTGCCAGCTGGAACTTATGATATTACGGTTACGGACGCTTGCGATTATACTTTTGACCCCGACCCGACTTCTAATACTTTTACTATTAATACGCTGGCTTATAATATTCCGAACGCTACTTTGTTTTACCCTTACACTTTAAACCCTACAGGTTCCGGTTCATGTAATCAGGTTACGTATAGCGTTGGTTATATTTCAGGAGACTATAGTCCTTATTGGAATAGCTATAGAAATCAATTTTACGAAATTAGTTTCATTGTAAACGGACAACAAACGCCCTGGCAAAATGCAGGAAGCACAGTAACATTGCCGTACACTTATAAAACTATTAGAGATAATAAATACGAAATAACTTATGAGCTACGTTTAAAGCCCAGCATTGTGGACAATCCCCCCTGTGTATCGCCGCCAACGTCACAGATGTCAAGTATGCCATTAAATACTGTTAATCTTTCTTCTTTTTTTTATGATGCAGGTATTTGTCATTTAGCACGTGTTTATTTTTCTCTTTCTCATCTTTGTTATCCATATACATGGGAATTTACGCCTCTTGGGAATTTGTATGATACAGTGGCTTCAGGAACGGCTAACGGTAACGGCTATCAATATCCTACCGTACAATTTACCAGAGGCGTTACCTATCGTCTTTCCGCTACGGACGCTGAAGGGTATAAATTTGCAACGAATATAACGGTACCGACGCCTCCGGGACAATCATTTACTTCTTATTCTTATTCTGTTTCTGGCGCTACTTATGGTTATCCATATTTTAATCCATCATCACCTTTGGGAAGCTCTTATATGTATATGTACGTGTATCCAAACAACGGTTTTCCGATAACTCCCGGCACTACAATAGAATATGTAAGTGGTCCGGCAAATGCTATGCTTGATCCCTTTTTTGGAGGAATAGGCAGCATATATACTATTCCTGTAGGATATAACAGCAGTAATTTTTATCCATGGTCAGACAATCAAGGCGGCAACGGTACAAATAAATATATATCGCCGGGTTCATATATGTTTAGGATTACCAATACATGCGGTACAATATCTGAATTTACTTATAATCGTGGTTCTATTTTTGCGCAAAAGCAGGATGATTTTACTTACACTACGCAAGAATCCTGCAATGGTATTACAATTTACCCTGTCGGACATATAAATCTTTTGAATGAAGACGGAAGTATTTCGCAGCAAGACGCAGCTTTCAGTATTTCAGGACCTAACAATTATTATTGTTCCAGTGGACGATCGGTAACTTTAAACCGCAAAGGAAATTATACGATATCAATGGGACATAGTAGCAGTTATACAGGTTGGTTTCCCAAAACGTTTACTTATGGGAAGACCAATGTAGTGCTTGACCCTGATTACAATATGGCATATTCCTGTACCGACACGGGGATTGCCTATTTAAAGATACAGGCAAAAAACGGTGTTCCGCCCTATACGTATGAAATATGGGGGTCGAATTTGCCGCCCAATCAAACGGGAGAATTTAGATACGGATATGGAGGAGAAATGCACTTGTTGAGGGTATCAGACGCCTGCGGAAAAGCAAGTTTTATTATTCCGCTCTCCATTTTGAATTTAAGAAATGCCGCTATTGCATACGCCTATAACAATGGCGTTGTTTGCGAGGGGGGAGAAATCGGCATCAATTGCGTCAATCTGGGAGAAAACGCTACCTATCAATGGACAGGTCCCAATGGCTTTACGTCTAATGAGCGTATGCCGCGTATTTCTCCGGCAACAATGAACATGGCAGGATGGTACAAGATTGAAGTTACGCCGGAATTTTGTCCCGATTCAACTTTTATTGACAGCGTAGAAATAACGATTATTCCGCAAGTTTCGGCGCCTAATGTTACAAATGATACGGTTGTGATTTGCCACACCTACAATGGAACACCTCAATCTATCACATCATTTTTTGATATTACTTCCACTTCGAATGCGCCTTTACGATGGTATGACCAATGGGGAGTATACATTCCCCGTCCGGAAGGAACAATGATTGACCAGTATCAGACGGGTACGCACACTTATTTTATCTCTTACGGTTATCCTGGTAGTTGTGAAAGCCCCAGATTGCGGCTGACGCTGATAATACAGCAATCAACAGGACTTGCATTAAAAAGCATAGCTGCTTATGTCTGTCAAGGCGACAATGTGGCTACCGTCAAAGCGCAGGCTTCAAACGGAATACCACCTTATACTTACGAAATTGTTGGATCGAATTTGTCCAATCAATCAGGCGAATTTACTTACGGACAGGCAGGAAAGACATATCAGATGAAAGTTACGGATTATTGTTCCAATAGCGTAACGCTTCCTTTTACGGTTGTTTCAGACAGTCTCTTTACAGAAGATACTATATACGGCTGTATGGACGCATACGCAGTTGTATCCTGTCCTGACCTTGGAAATGTTACTTATGAATGGACAGGTCCTAATGATTTTGTTGCCAATACGCGGCAATTTGTTATTTATAACGTAACAAACAGCAATACGGGATGGTACAAAGTACGCGTTACGCCGGAAGGTTGTACCAATGAAATCACCGACAGTGTTTATCTGGTATTGGTTCATGAATCTTCCATTCCCACAGTTGCCAATGATACGCTGTATTATTGTTCTTATCATTATGAGGAAAACAAAATAGTCTATGATACCCTTCATATTCAGACAGACGCAGGTATTACAGGCTGTTGTCCTTTGAGATGGTACGACAATATTACTACCAATACCCTTCTTTCCTACGATATAGATAATTTGCCTGCAACCAATATCGGATATTCTACAAAAACGTTCTACGTGTCTCAGGGTTATGCTGCGGCTTGCGAAAGCGATAGGGTACCGATTACTGTTATTTTCCGAACAGGCTATCATGAGATGGACAAAGACAAAAGCTATGCCTATAGCTGTGCAGGACTTGCTGCGGCAAACATACATATAGAAGCTAAAAATGAAGCGCCTCCTTATACCTATGAAATCCCCGGTTCGGGTTTGCCGCCCAATACAACGGGAGACTTTATATACGGAGAGGCTGGTAAAACATATCCGGTTACTATTTATAATGCTTGCGGTATAGCTATTAACGATTTCATAACTGTTACGCCCATCATTTCGGGAGCTGTTACTGAACCTAAAATATGGTATTATTGCGACGGAGACAACATTTATCTTAAAACAATTAACGTAGGAGATGAAGCAAGCTATTCATGGACAGGTCCCAACAATTTTACATCTGCTGATAAAAATCCAATTATCAGCAATGCAAGCAGCATTCATGAAGGAATATACAGACTTAGCATGACCCTTGCTGGATGTAGTGGTGTCATTACAGACAGCGTCGAGGCGGTTATGATTAGTAATCCTGTTGCGCCTGTTGTTGCTAATCCAACAGTAACGCTTTGCATAATAGAGGGCGTTATTTCGCTTGAAGATGTCGCAGGCGTATCTGCTCCTTATGCGCTGCACTGGTATAACAGTCCTACTTCTATGGTGGAAGTCAGCCCGATTATCAACATAGCCAATTTTTCAAATAATACTGTTCTCACTTTTTATGTCTCTCAAGGAGCTTCTGATCTTAACGGCTGCCAGAGTAATCGTGTTCAAATAACTATTACTGTCAAAGGACATCACATAGAAAATACAACATTTGAAAAAAATCAATTTGTATATTGTCCGGACGAGATACCTGAACCTGTAGGATCGTCAAAAAAACCTTATATATATAAATTCGACAATTCAGGAATAGATACTACAGCCGTATTTAACTATCAATGGCAATATTACAATGGCGAATTTCCTGTTGATGGAAATCAAGCAATTGAAGCCCTATGGGAGGATATTCCGGGAGCAACTTCCGACAGTCTCTTTTTTACGCAACCTTTAACGCAATCTACCTGGTTTCGTCGCAAGGTAACCACAGATGGTCCTTATAGTTGCGGCACAAATATTATTCCGGGTTATTGGATTTGGATGAATGAAGATAAGATACATATAATAATAAGCGCTCCGCCGGAGGACGTAGATTTAGATTTTGGCATACAGCCTAATGCAGAAGGTATTGTTTTTGTAAAAGACTATGACGGTCATGGGTGGAATGTTCCTGTAAACGCTGATGGCAGTTCTTGGGCAAAGGCATATCCGGGACTTGCCGACCCATTGTTGCTGGCGCATTATGAAAGATGTGATGACAATATCAAAGAAATCAGAGTGGCAGCTGGAACTTATTATCCAGAGTATATAATCAATGAAGAAGATGTTGTATCAGATGGCGAACAAACATTTTCCGTTGTTATGACTGATCGCAACAAATCCTTTGTTTTGGTGAGAGGCGTAAAAGTATATGGAGGATTTCCTGCAAATGCCACAGATGGAGTAGACTTTATAGACCATCTTTCAGGTACGGATACGCGTGATTTGACCGACCCTGCCAATACAACTATACTTAGTGGAGATATTGGCGTTCCAAATAATATGGCTGACAATGTATATCATGTAATTGTCAGCGCAAATATTCCTTCTTATGAAATAGAAACCAGCACGCATCGAAATGCAACGCTGGACGGCTTTACAATTGCATTTGGAAATGCAAACAGTAATTCTGGATCTAATAATAATACGATAAACGGAATTATGATAGAGTCTGGTTCAGGCGCCGGTATTTATAATGGTTACGCTTATCCTGTATTGAAAAATCTCTCAGTAACAGAGAACATTACTAATGGCAGTGGGGGTGGAATATACTTATATGGAAACGGAGCATCTGTTTACGACCCGTTTTTTACGCTTACAAATGTATCTGTAACAAAAAATAATTCTAATTATGGAGGAGGCGGTATTTATGCATATAGCGCAAACGTAACGTTGCAAAATTGCAATATCAGTGAAAATACCTCCTCCAATTATGGTGGCGGCATATATTCTTATAATAGCATTATGAAATTAACCAATGTGATTGTCAGTAAAAACAGGGTTACGTCTTCCTCTAATAATAATGCTTATGGCGGTGGTATTTATTCTTCTTCAGGTCGTTTAAACATGCTCAATGTTCGTATAACGAATAATGAGGCTATAACAGGTGGCGGTCTTTATATTGCGAGTTCTTCCAATAATTTTCCTGACCCCTACAAGAGCGCTTACGAGATGACAAATGTAACTGTTGCGGATAATACTGCCACAACATCAGCAGGCGGCATGTTCGCATCTACTTATATCCCCACCAATTCATCGGAAAATGAAGCGCGTGGAAGGATTACCAATACCATATTTTGGAACAATTTAGTAGACGGGGAAAAGAACGACATCTATCAAAATACTGCTGTTGTGCCTTTCATCAGTTACAGTATTGTAAATGGATGTTTCCATGGAGAATACTGTGGAGGCGTTAATCCCATCGGTATAAACGGAGGAAAGAATAAAACAGTAGATCCGCAATTTAACGATCCTGCAAATGACGATTACACGCTTACAGAATGCAGTCCCGCTGTGAATGCAGGCAATAATGCCGATCCTTTGCTGGCGGGCGTTCTCTATGATTTGGGCGGTAATCAGCGTATTGTTAATGAAAAAATTGATATGGGCGCTTACGAATATGGAAACGCATCCTCTATTAATGACAGCATTCTTTATGTAGACCATACGGCTACGGGTAATAACGACGGCTCAAGTTGGACGAACGCTTTTATTTCTTTTGCCGATGCGGTCAAAAAGACAAGTTGCGGCGGAGGCGTTTCTTATATTTTGGTTGCCGAAGGTACTTATCATCCCGAATATGATGAAGAGTACAACACATATCCCAGCAGTTCTGCATCGGGAGCTACAAGAAGAGCCTTCGTGTTTACAAGTATTTTTAACGGCGTGAAAGTCTTGGGCGGATACGCAAACGGTTTGTCTGACGACAGTTCTCCCGAACAAAACTATTACATTACTAGCTATCAGCGAGACCCGCTTACCCACGAATCCATATTGAGCGGCGACTTTGACGATAACGATGGAGTAGACGCGGATGGATTGCCGGTTGTCAACGGAAGAAATGCAGTCCATGTACTAATTACCGTCAATGCAGATACTACTCTCCTTTTTGACGGATTGACTGTTACAGGCGGAAATGCCGCTTTCAGCGAAGCCATTTGTCAAATCGAAGGAAATTATATTAACAACTATTCAGGCGCTGGCGTCTATAACAGCGAATCTTCCCCTTCTTTTAATAATGTAATCATTACCCGTAATAAAGCTAATTCTTCCGGCGGAGGCGTGTATAATACTTCATTAGTATTAACGGATAATTTACTCATGCCCATCTTTACCCATTCATCTATCAGCTATAACAAAGCTTTCAACGGGGGAGGCGTTTATAATGAATATAGCAGAGCCGTATATAAGAATACCCGTATCTGCTATAATCAGAGTGAAAATGCAGGAGCAGGCGTCTTCAACGGAGGAGCTTCTGCTATTTTTATCAATGTGATTATTGACCATAATAAAGCAGGAGGAAGTCTGGCAGACGAAGGTAGCGCCATTACCAACGATAAAAAATCTGCTTCCGTCAATATTACGCCCTCTTTTGTAAACAATACCATTGTCGATAACGCTTCTGCAAGCTCTACCTCTACGGGAGGAAATGCTATCTATAATATCTCAGGCGTACAAGCAAAAGTAAATAATACTATCCTCTGGAATAACGGTTCTTCTCCCGTGTCTTCGAATAGTGGCAGCGCAATTACTTATATCACATCATTGGTGGAAGGCGCTAATACGGGAGGTTATGACGGAACAGACCCCGCATATACGCCGCTTTTTAATCCCGACTATAGCCTGCAATTAGCAGGATTTGGCATTGACAAAGGAACAAACAATGCTTACACCTCTATCCCGTTTACGGACACCGCTGACGTGGACTTTGCAGGAATGCCACGCATGGGCGATATTATTGACCTTGGCGCTTTTGAACAAACAATTGTCATTACCTTAAACGATACCGTTCATGTGTTTAAAAACAGCAGCAATAACGAAATAGATACTGTCCTTGATAATGATATTTTTTCCTGCCAGTATCCACTTATTGTTCTCTGGAAGTCTCCTGAAAAAGGAACAGCTGATATGACCAACAACATTATTACTTACGACCCTGATGCAGGTTTTGCAGGACACGATTCCTTAGCTTATATTGTCTCTTGTGGAACGATGTCGGATACCGCATGGCTGCATATCTTTGTCGAGGATATGTATATAGAAAGTAATGCTATTTGTGTGGGGGCTAATACGACGCTTTATCCTTCTACCAATGTAACATGGGTAAGCGCATATCCGACAGTTGCCTCGGTAACAAATGACGGAATTGTTACGGGACTTTCTCAGGGAACTACCTACTTTATCGCAACCAATACGGAGGGATTTTCTGTTTTCTCGCCGCCGATAAGCGTTGCCGAATGTCTTGTTGTTTCGATTTCCTGCGACGATATGCCTTACCATATTAACGTGCTTGATTATGTTACCCTGCCAAATAATTGCGGTACGCCTTCCATTTTCCTTATCACACAACCCACTAACGGTACTACAGGAATTAGCGGTATGGACGTTATCTATTACGGAACTACTTCCGGTACGGATAGCCTTGCTTTCCGTGTCGTTTGTGGCGCTTTTGTCAGTGATATAAAGTTAAATATTTATGTTGATGCTTCGGGGTCTGCTTTTGTGGATGATGTGTGGTACTTCGGGATGAATGCTCAGGGTTTACGTTTTGTGAACAATGGCAGTAGCTATTCGGCTGTGGATGCTTCGGGGAAATCGAAAGTAAATTCCCATGAAAATTCATTGGTTGTATCTTCCCCTTACTGTGATGGTCAAACCATCTTCTATTCGAGCCATAACCACTTATACAACAGTTTGCACGAACCAATGAGCAACGGTCATTTTATGGGACATCAGTCTGTTGCCGACGGTCTCGCCGCCTGCTATATGGGGAACAACAAATACATGTTCTTTTCAGTAACAGACGCTTATTCCCCTGATGCCAATACAAGAGGATTAAAAGCGTATATCATAGATATGAATGAAGATCACGGCAAAGGAAAAATAATAGATTCTCTTGTCATAGAAAATGCAAGTTCAGACATGTCCGAATCCATAGAATTGATAGCCGCCAATGAAACCCATCAATATTGGTTAATTTACGCCTACAAAACAGGAGGACATCATAAATTGCGTGTTCGTCCGGTAGATTTGAACGCTTCACTTCCAATAGGAAATATAATAGATTCCATACAAACCTCAACAAATTCAGGCAACCATACCTATACCTTGAAAGCCTCTCCGCAACATAATCGCATTGCTATTGCCAATTCGGACAACAAAACAGCTGATGTTTTTGATTTTGACAATATCACAGGAAAACTGTCCAATCAACGCATTACGCCTTCTACTTATCCCATCAGAGGTATTGCTTACGGCGTAGAATTTTCTCCCGACGGCAATCAACTTTATGTGGCAGGATATACAACAACAGGTCCCGATATCCCCGTGATATGCCAATACGAAATAACAAACACAAATCTTGTTTTCAGGGATAGTATTGTATATTGGACATATTCTGGATCAGATGGACATGCCCGTGGCGGCGGCTTGAAATTAGGTCCAGACAGTAATATATATGTAATATTGTCTTATGATGTTCATGTAGGTGTTGTGTCTTCTCCGAACTCAATAACGCCATTGAGAGATAATCGCTATACTACCATGGCATTGAATTATAATCCAAGTTCATTCGCTTTGCAATTTTCGACAGGACTCACCAAACCCTCAATCATGGAATGTAACACGAATAGCGCTCCAATCACACAGTTAGATTCCGTATCTTTGTGTGTTCATCCGATATCAAGAACTGCAACGGTAAATGTCTTACGAAATGATCATGATGTAACGAATGATAACATATTTCTCACCAGCGCTAATTTTGTCTACGAAACAGATACGTTATTGGCAACGCTCACGGTAAACGCTGCCGATTCTACGGTAACTGTAACGCTAAAAAGCGATGCAAATCCTTCCGCAAATCATGTCTTTGAGATAATCTACCAAGTAAAAGACGACGGACTTCCTGCTTCACAATGTGCATCAGGTTTGTTGAAATTAAAAGTAACGCCGGTAGTTGCCGCCTCCGATATTACAGTAAATGACACAACCATCTGTTTCGGCACAACAGCAACACTGATAGCTACCACTTCAACTATTCCCAATCCTGTTTACAATTGGTATACTTCCCAAACAGAAACAACGCCATTCCATACGGGAGAAACTTATACAACCTCCAATCTAACGGTAGACAGTATTTTCTATCTAGGCGTTTACGGAGACAACTATTGCGAAAACGATACCGGAAACAGAAAAGCGGTAACAATATCGACATATCCTCTCTTAGACGGTGGAAAAATAGGTCCATCGCAGACCTACTGTTATAATGTCATGCCGTTAATTTCTTTGGGAATAACGCCAGCTTCGGGCGGAAGCGGCGCTATCAACTATACCTATCAATGGAAAAGCAGTACGGATGGAATTACGTTTTCTGCTGCAGGACTTCCTGCCGCTCAACAATACGGTATCAACACCCAACTTTCCCAAACGACGTACTATTATCGTCTTGTAACGGATGCGGTTTGCGGGGAAGTCTCCAGCGACACCATACAAATAACCATCAATCCTTTACCTTTAGTAGACGTGGGGTTGAAGACAATTTGTATTGGCTTAAGAACGCCACTCATTCCCGACACAGGCGGCATCTGGACGGTGGACAGATCGGATATTGTTGAAATCATCAATGACAGCATCATAGAAGGCAAATCCGCAGGTACGGCAACGCTAACCTACACTTCCTCCACGACGGGTTGTTCAGAAGATGTTATCGTAACGGTAAATCCTTACCCCGTTCCCGACGAGACGACGGGAGATAAAGTGATTTGTATCGGACAGACAGTTCAGTTATCCAACGCGATCCCCGATGGCGTATGGACGCACAACAACGACAACATACGCCTTGACAATCCCATCGTAAACCCTGCTCCTGCCACAGTAGAGGTTACGGGACTCAAGGTAGGAAAGAGTTACATAACCTACACTGTGTCCAGCGGTATCTGTCAAACGAAGAGAACATTTCTGTTGAAAGTGATTTCCAACACGCCTCCTAAGGTATTTATTGGCATAGAAAGATGAAACTAATTAATGTCTGTCTATAAAGTCAGCATAACGCCGTCATTGCGGGCTTGCCCCGCACCCGAAGTGAAGCGGAGAGCAGCGTCAGCTCATTTTCAATTTTCTATTGATGAAGTTTTCAATTAATAAAATGTATCTTTGCAAACTGTAATAATAAAGTGGTAAAAGGATATTAGTTTTAGACAAGTAGATAAAAATTAGTCAATTATATAATGAAGAGTTCGGATGTACGAGGAGCGTTTTTGTATTTTTTTCAACAAAAGGGACATGAAATAGAATCGTCTTCATCTATTGTAGTAAGAAATGATCCGACATTGATGTTTACCAATGCAGGCATGAATCAATTTAAGGATGTGTTTTTGGGGAACAGCCCTGCAAAACACAAACGTGTGGCAAACAGTCAGAAATGTTTGCGGGTATCGGGAAAACATAACGATCTCGAAGAAGTTGGAAAAGATACCTATCACCATACCATGTTTGAAATGTTGGGAAATTGGTCGTTTGGAGATTATTTTAAAAAAGAAGCAATTGCTTGGGGATGGGAATTTTTGACGGAAATTGTAAAGATAAAAAAGGAAAATCTTTACGTAACTGTCTTTGGCGGAGATGAAAACGATAATACGGAAAAAGATTGGGAAGCATACAATTTATGGAAAGAAATCATAGATGAAGATCGTATTATTTTTGGTAGCAAAAAGGATAATTTCTGGGAAATGGGAGATGCAGGACCTTGTGGTCCCTGTTCGGAAATACATGTGGATATTCGCAGTGAAGAAGAAAAAAAGAAGTTGCCCGGCAGGGAACTTATTAATAAAGATAATCCGCAGGTAATCGAAATATGGAATCTTGTTTTTATACAGTATCAGCGTTTGGCAAATGGAGAATTGGAACTCCTGCCTGAAAAATATGTCGATACAGGTTTGGGATTTGAGCGATTGTGTATGGTTTTGCAGGGGAAACAGTCTAATTATGATACGGATGTTTTTCAGCCGTATATTCGGGAAATAGCAAAGATGGCGCAGCTTTCATACAGGAATAATGAAAAACAGGACATCGCTATGCGGGTAATTGCAGACCATCTGCGAGCAGTAGCTTTTGCCATTGCAGATGGACAACTCCCCTCAAATACAGGCGCTGGATATGTCATTCGTCGTATTCTTCGCAGAGCTGTTCGCTATGGATTTACATTTCTGCAGTTTGAGCAGCCGTTTATGTATAAACTAATCCCCCTGCTTGTAAAGACAATGGGTGATTATTTCCCTGAACTCAAAAAACAGCAAGTGTTGATTGAAAAAGTAATGCAAGAAGAAGAACTGTCTTTTTTACGGACATTATCGCAAGGCATACAACGCTTTGAACAATACATAACAAACTTTCCCGACAATAAAACGATTGATGGCGATTTTGCTTTTGAATTGTTCGATACTTACGGCTTTCCCATTGATCTTACGCAGTTAATGGCAAACGAAAAGGGTTATCGTGTGGATATGGATTTATTTTATCAGGGACTTGCAAAACAAAAAGAACGTTCACGCACGGTTGCCGCTATGGAAACGGATGATTGGATTGTTGTTACCCCCTCCGACAAAGAAACAGTTTTTCTGGGATATGATCAATTGACTCTTCCCGTTCATATTTTGCGTTATCGGAAAGTTACCGCAAAAGACAAACAATTCTATCAACTCATATTTGACAAAACGCCGTTTTACGCAGAAGCAGGCGGACAAGTAGGAGACAGCGGTTATATTAAATCGGCAAAAGAATGCGTAAGAATTACGCAGACAAAAAAAGAAAATAATCTCCACATTCACGTTTCGGATGCATTGCCCCAAAGTATATCAGAGGAATTTATTGCGGAAGTGGATGTTGCAAAACGTTCTTCGACAGAAAACAATCATAGCGCAACGCATTTATTGCATTTTGCGCTTCGTTCTATTCTGGGAAATCATGTGGAACAAAAAGGTTCTTTTGTCAATGCCGAACGACTACGCTTTGATTTTTCTCACTTTTCTAAAATGAGCAAAGAAGAAATTCGTAAGACAGAATTAATGGTTAATCATCTCATTCGCGAAAATATTGCCATAGACGATTACCGCAATATCCCTGTAACGGAAGCCGAAAAGATGGGCGCTATGGCATTGTTTGGCGAAAAGTATGGAGATAAAGTTCGAGTAGTTCAATTTGGAAATTCTATTGAATTTTGCGGCGGGACGCATGTCTGTGCAACAGGAAAAATCGGATTGTTTAAAATTGTTTCCGAAACAGCTATCGCGGCAGGGATACGTCGTATTGAAGCTATTACGGCTACCGCTGCTACAGATTATCTCTATAAAATGGAAGATGATTTGGAAACAATCAAAGTCATCCTTAATAATGCTCCCAACATCATAAATAGTCTTCAAAGGTTAGTAAATGAAAATGAACAACTGAAAACTGAAATAGATTTTTTCCGAAAAGAAAAGACGCTTCAATTGGAAAAACATTATGCCGAAAAATTTGAAACTAAAAATAATATCTGTCTCCTGAAAATTATCGGAGAAGAAAATCCGAATACATTAAAGGATATTGCCTTTAAACTTCGGAACAAATATACGGACAGCGTACTGATATTTGGAACTGTATTTGAAGGCAAACCCAATATTACCCTTGCATTTAGCGATAATCTCGTGGACAAAGGTTATAATGCCTCATCTATCATACGCGAAGCTGCCAAATCAATACAGGGTGGCGGTGGCGGACAGACGTTTTTGGCAACAGCAGGAGGTAAAAACTGTGAGGGTTTGAATGATGCCGTAGAAAAAATAATCGCATTGACAGTAAATAATAATGAAGACAATTAAAATAAAAATAATTTATACATTGACTTTGTGTTGTTTTTTGTTTTCTTCCTGCCAGGAAGAAGATTTGCCTGATCAGGACTTTATTGATTTTGCCAAAAAGATAGAACAGCAATTGCATTACGAAAATGAAAGTCCAATCGCTAATGCTTTCGATTACGAAGAATTTGAAAGACGTGTATTTGTCGGGCTTGATATTCCGAAAAAAGAAAAACAACGCGCCGCTGAATTTATCAAAAACAATATAAACCCTGCAAAAACTACTTTGGAAGCAGTGAGGCAGGGCGCACATTTTCATTTTGTAAAATTCTATCGGAAAAACAACGAACCGCATCTTATATTCAGAACCTATTTTGAAGGTGGGGTTTCTTTGGAAGATTGGTTATTGGGTGTTAAGGACGGAAAGATTGTTGTTTACGATGCTTTCCTGATTGTGTCGGGAATAAATTGGAGTGATAATTGTCGGCATAAACTGTGCAACTATTTGGAATTGTATACGGATGAGGTCATGAATATCAATAAACTGATAAATATTAATTACCTTATTGCAGAGGAGAATTACGCTGCTGCTGACAGTCTTTTATATTGGATTATACCACAAATGCAGGAAAATATGTATGCGAGAACAATGGAAATGAACCTGTCAAGTCTGAGTAAATCTTATGAAAACATGCAGGCATTGGCAAATGAATTTGCAAAAACTTTCCCCGACGAAAAACGAATATCTATTTTCTACCTGATGCAAAGCAGTATTCAACATGGACTTCCCAATGAAACTATCAAACATATTTATTCTTTAATTGATTGGGTGGGAGATGATCCTGTTTATTATTTATTTCAATCGTGGTCATTTCAACACGCAAACGCAAAAGATGAGGCTTTGTCTGTTTTGGACAGCGCAATACGTTATATGCCTTATATTTTTGATTTATATGTGGATAAATTGGATATTTATTATTCGGACTACAACTATCAAGAATGTGTAAAACTGTTATATCAGATAGATACGCGCTTCGTACCCAAAGAAGAAGATGTATCGTTTTTCAAAACAAAATATCCGCTATTGACTGAATATGAACCATTCAGTCAGTGGCTTGAAACAAAGAAAAAAAAGTAAATAAACAAATATATAATTAATTTAATCAATAAACATACTCGATTATGAAAGAAAACAAACAAGGATTTAATACGAAATTAGTTCACGCAGGCGATTATGAAGATATGTATGGAAGTGCAATAGTACCTGTTTATCAAGCATCGACATTTAAATTTAAAAATGCCAAACATGGAGGAGACTGTTTTGCAGGCAGAGCAGACGGATATATTTACACTCGTATAGGCAATCCGACCATAGATGCACTGGAAAATAAGTTGGCTACCCTCGAAAATGGGTACAAAGGAATTGCGTTTTCAAGTGGAATGGCTGCCGTCAGTACTGTTTATATGGCATTGTTGGGACAGGGATTACACATTGTAAGTACCAATGCGATTTATGGTTCGAGTAGGGCTATTTTAGAGCGTGATTTTTCCCGTTTTGGTGTAGAATATTCTTTTGTAGATACTTCCAACCTGAACGCGATAGAAAACGCTATCCGTTCCAATACGAAATTATTGTTTATCGAAACGCCAACCAATCCTACCATAGAAATAACGGATATACAGAAAGCTGCAGAAATTGCCCATAAACATAATATATTGGTGTGCGTTGATAATACATTTTGTTCGCCTTATATTCAAAAGCCTTTGGATTTGGGTGCGGATATTGTATTACATTCCATTACAAAGTTTATTAATGGTCATGCCGATGTTGTTGGGGGAGCTATTATTACTAAAGATCCTGACGTATACAAACAATTGCGACAAACAATGATTTATTTGGGCGGAAACATGGATCCTCATCAGGCTTATCTGACAAGTCGCGGAGTGAAAACATTGGCTCTTCGCATGGACAAATCGCAGGTATCGGCAATGACAATTGCACAATATTTAGAAGCACATCCTAAAATTGCCTGGGTAAAATATCCCGGATTAAAATCTCATCCACAGCATGAATTGGCAAAACAACAAATGAACGGGTTCGGAACTATGATGAGTTTTGAAGTCAAAGGTGGAATAAAGGCAGGTGAAATGCTGATGGATAATGTTCAGTTGGCGGTACTTGCTGTATCTTTAGGAGGCGTTGAGACTTTAATTCAGCATCCTGCATCTATGACTCATGCAGGTTTGAGCAAAGAAGCCCGTGAAGAAGCAGGTATTACGGACGGATTAGTTCGTTTTTCTGTCGGTATCGAAGAATGTGAAGATATTATCGCTGACCTAGACTATGCCTTGAAACTAATATAAAGAAAAAGCAAAATAAAGCATAAAAGAGTTATGAGTTATTTTAGATTGACAACTCATAATTCAACTTATAACTCATAATAGGGGAATTGATATATAATATATCGAAGCCGATATAAAATATATCGAAGCCGATATAAATTCCGAACGGGGTTACTTATTCGTATTTTTATTCTCTCGTTCACCATGAAAAAGTAAATATGATTTTCTGATTGAATATTAAAAAAAAAGAGTATACATTAAATATGGATTTCAACTTACAATAACGTCATTCCTCTTTTTCCCCGACACCTTGGTGGAAGGTGGGGTCTCGTAATGACGGTGTATTGATTGCCATTTATTTCTTTTGAGACAGCCCCGATTGCTGTTCATGAAGTATGTAGGAAACAAATTTTAAGCATGCAAATATTTCCCGGACATTGTGATTTCCGAAGATTGTAGAAGTTATCGAACGCTACGAACAAACTTTGCCTGAAATAAATGACGGAATAACACGTTTGGAAACCAAAGAACAACAGTATTTAGCAACAATGGAATTTAGTTACAAAAATAATATACGATGAACATACTGATAAAAGATAATGAATACAAACAATGGCTTGATGACTTGAAACAGCGCATTCGCCAAAATCAAATCAAGGCGGCAATAAAGATAAATACAGAACTGTTGCACTTGTATTGGGATTTGGGGCATGATATTGTTGCTCGTCAAATGGAGACAACCTGGGGAAGTGGTTTCTTTGAGCAATTGAGTAAAGATTTGATGCTTGAATTTCCTGATATGAAAGGTTTTTCCATAGCAAATTTAAGGTTTATTAAACGCTTTTATTTGTTTTATTCTCAAGATATTTCATTTCGCTACCAAGTTGGTAGTGAAATAAAGACTATAGTCCTTCAACAAGCTGTTGGAAAATTACGAATAAATGATAATGAGCAAAATAAAATTCACCAACAACTTGTTAGCGAATTAGAGAACCACTCAATCTTCCAAATTCCATGGAGACATCACGTGGAAATTTTCACTAAATGCAAATCGGTAAAAGAGGCGTTGTTTT
Organism: Bacteroidales bacterium; assembly: GCA_031257735.1. Lineage (GTDB taxonomy): Bacteria > Bacteroidota > Bacteroidia > Bacteroidales > WCHB1-69 > JAIROC01. The sequence goes on from JAIROC010000449.1 coordinate 17,789, forward strand.
ATGTTCAAAAGACTATTAAAAATGGTTGGAGCAGGGCGGTGTTGATGAATTTTATGGAAGCAGATTTATATGCCGCACAAGGGAATGCATTGAATAATTTTGAAAAATCATTGCCAGAACCTCAAAGTGATTTAGCGAGAGAAATCATTAAAGACCCTTATAATTTCGATTTTATAACCCTGACCGAACCATATAAAGAGAAAGAATTGGAATGCGCTTACAACCAACATTACAAAATTTTTGCTTGAACTTGGACAGGGTTTTGCATACGTAGGGAGGCAAGTTCCGATAAAAATCGGTAAGAAAGAGCGGTTTATTGATTTGCTGTTTTACCATTTGGACTTGCGTTGTTATGTGGTGATAGAACTAAAGGCAGGCGAATTTGAAGCAGAACATACCGGAAAGTTGGGACTTTATATTTCGGCAATCAATCATCAACGGAAAAAGGAAACCGATACTCCAACTATCGGGCTGCTGATTTGTAAAACCAAAGACAGTATTGAAGTAGAGTATTCTTTGGAAAGCAGCAATCAGCCTATAGGTATATCTGAATATCAATTGTCAAAAGTGCTTCCCGACAACTATAAATCAGCATTGCCAAGTATTGAGGAAATTGAAGCACAATTGAAAAATGATAATTAGTGTCTGTCTATAAAGTCGACATAACGCCGTCATTGCGGGGGGCGCTTTTGAAACAACCCTATTTGTACTTTATAGACAGACACTAATTATCGTCAATGAAAAAAAATCTGCCTTGATAGATTATATTGAATAAGAGAAGTAATAAATCTATAAACAGCAATATGATTTTTATGTATCTTTGCACATTATTTATACAAAACCTGTAAAAAAAAATAACAGATTAACTGACTATACATTAATAAATTTAAATCAAGTAGAAATGAAGAGAATAACAGTTTATGCATTAGCGATTACCTTTATTGGGGGAATAATATTTGGATGCGGTGGTTCCAATAAATCAAAAGAAAAGCAAGGAGAATTGAAAGGAGAGATTTCCATTTCGGGAGCGTTTGCGTTGTATCCGCTGGTTGTGAAATGGGCGGATGAATTTAAACAGGCAAATCCGGGAGTTAGAATTGACATATCCGCAGGCGGAGCGGGAAAAGGAATGACGGACGTATTAGCTAATATGGTTGATTTGGGAATGGTTTCCAGAGAAATTCATGAAGCAGAAATTGAAAAAGGCGCTCTGGGTATAGGTGTGGCGATAGATGCTGTCGTTCCGACTTTGAATGTAAACAATCCATTGATCAATGAATTGCTTCAAAAAGGATTAACCCGTGAAATGGCAAAAGAACTTTGGATGAAAGAAAAGAATTGGACATGGGAGGAATTTTTAGGACGACAAGGTGAAACATCTGCTCGAATATATACCCGTTCGGATGCCTGTGGTGCAGCGGAAACTTATGCCGCATGGATGGGAGGAAAACAGGAAGATTTAACAGGGACTGCCGTTTTTGGAGATCCCGGACTTGCTATGGCAATACAAAAAGATAAATGGGGCGCCGGATATAACAATCTGGGTTATGCATACGACGAAAAAACACGTAAACCCAATCAAGATTTGGTTATCTTTCCGATAGACGTCAATGGTAATGGAAAAATTGATACGGAAGAATCTTTTTACGAAACAAAAGATGATGTGATAAAAGCTATTGCGGAAGGAAAATATCCTTCTCCCCCTGCAAGAGAACTTTATCTGGTATCGAAAGGAATACCTCAAAAACCCGAAGTATTGGCTTTTTTGGAATACATCCTTACCAAAGGACAGGAATTGAATATTCCCCTTGGTTATATCAACATTGCGCAAGACAAATTGAATACTTCTCTCTCTAAATTAGGAATAAAACAGCAGGATAATTAAAAATTAAAAAAGAGGGAAACGAGTGGACAAGCAAACAAAACTTGTTTACTCGTTTACATGTTCACTTGTTCACCAAAAATAACTCATAACTCATGAAATATAGACTTGTTCAGGATAAGGCAGCAGGAGGGTTTATGTTCTTTCTTGTAATACTTTCATTCTTTTTGGTGATAGGGATGGGAGTAGGACTTTATGTAAAGTCAAGTCCTATCTTGGAAAGTCATTCCTTGACAGAATTATTATTGTCAAGTAATTGGAAACCGTTAAAAGGGGAATTTGGATTTTTTCCTTTTTTGATGGGAACGCTTTGGGTAACGTTTATAGCGATATTGTTAGCTTTTCCTGTTGCCATACTGACGGCGATATATTTAACGGAGTATGCCAAGCCATTTATAAAGAAATATGTTTTTCCTGCGTTGGATATTTTGGCAGCTCTACCTTCTGTTATTTACGGTGTATGGGGGACGTTGGTCGTTGTTCCCTGGATAGCAAACAAGTTAGCGCCTCTTTTTGTAGATTATTCCACAGGATATACTGTTTTAGCTGGTGGGATTGTATTGGGGATTATGATATTACCTTTGTTAGTAAGTTTAATGGTAGAGATATATTCTTCTGTTCCAAACGAACTCAGAGAAACATCTCTTTCATTGGGCGCTACCAAATGGCAAACCACCAAACGGGTTATCATCTGGCGAACACTTCCGGGAACGTTGGCGGCTATTGTATTGGCAATATCCCGCGCTTTTGGCGAAACAATTGCTGTTTTGATGGTCTGCGGTAATTTACCGACAGTACCACGTTCGTTGTTTGAAAGTTGTTATCCTATACCGTCTTTGATTGCTAATAATTACGGGGAAATGTTATCGCTTCCTTTGTATGAATCAGCATTGATGTTTGCCGCTTTAATATTGTTTATCGTGGTATTGTTTTTTAATTTGATATCACGAATGATTTTATATCGTATTGAGAAAAAATTTATGTGATGAAGTCTTTAGAAGAAAAATTTTTCCGTTTCTTGATGTATGTAGCGCTCTTTATTGTGATTGGGTTGGTATTGAGTATTGTATACACAATATTTTCCCGCGGCTGGAGCGCCATGAGTTGGGATATGATTACCAAACTTCCCGGAGGAGGGTTTTATATAGGAAAGGAAGGAGGTTTTTTGAATGCCATAGTTGGATCGCTTATGATAGTAGGAGCATCTACCATATTGGGATTAATCATCAGTATTCCTGTGGTTTTTTATCTGAATATTTATTTGAAGAAAAGGTCAAAAATCGCATATATAGCGCGATTGGCTTATGATGTTTTATTCGGCGTTCCTTCTATTGTATATGGAGCTTTTGGATTTACCATTATGATTTATTTGGGCATCAAAACATCCTTATTGGGGGGTATTATTGTGATTACCTTATTGATTATCCCTATTTTTATTCGTTCTATGGATGAAGTGGCACGGGATTTTCCCCGCGATATATTGGATGCTACTTATTCTCTTGGGGCGACACGTGTAGAAACTATTCGGGTTGTATTGAAACAAATTGCTCCGGGTATTGCCACAGCAACATTACTTTCCATCGGAAGAGCCATTGGTGATGCCGCTTCTGTCATGTTCACTGCCGGATACACGGACAGTATTCCCACTTCGCTTTCTCAACCGGCTGCAACACTGCCTTTAGCTGTATTTTTTCAATTAAGCAGTCCAATTCCAGAAGTACAGGACAGAGCTTACGCCGCTGCATTGGTCTTGACAATAATAATCCTTATCCTTAGTATTTTGGGACGATATTTTACCAATAAATTTTCTAAAAACAAATTAAGATGAACTTGAAAAATATTACTGATAAATTGTTTACACAATATTATATTTGGGATGCAAGTAGCGTAGTAAGAAGAAAGGCACGAATGTTCAAACCTGATCATAAATTTATCAGGGATGAAGCCAGCGAACTTATTGCGGAAAATATAAACGTATACATCAAAAACAATCATATACTCAAGAATGTTAATCTTAAAATTCCGGAGAAAAAAATAACGTGTATCATAGGACCTTCCGGTTGCGGGAAGTCTACCTTATTAAAAACATTCAATCGTTTAATTGACGCCATTGATTCGGCAAAAGTTACAGGGAAAGTATTGATTAATGGGAAAGATATTCTGCATAGCGACGCCGACATTACAGAATTGAGAAGGAAATTAGGATTAGTTTCTCAGCGTCCCTGTCCTTTACCCATGTCTATTTACGATAACATTGCTTATGGATGCCGTATTCATGGAATACGTATGCGGAGGAAATTAAACATGGTGGTAGAACACTATTTACGTGCTGCGGGTTTATGGGATGAAGTAAAAGACCGTCTAAGAACCCCAGCAGCAAGACTTTCTATCGGACAACAACAACGACTTTGTTTAGCGCGAAGTTTGGCTGTAGAACCACAGTTTATTTTAGCCGATGAAGCCACTAGCGCCTTAGATCCGATTTCGAGCAAAATAATTGAACAACTTTTTGTAGAATTAAAAGAAAATTATACCATCATTATGGTTACCCATACGTTGAGTCAAGCCTTACGAATTGCAGACTACGTGGTTTTTATGTATTTAGGTGAAATTATTGAGCAGGGAGAGGTTAATCAGGTCTTTAATAATCCGAAACAGGAATTGACAAAAAAGTACCTTTCAGGAGTATTCAGCTAAACATTCATTAATTATTTTGTTAATAGAAATTCAGAAAATTTAAAATCATCGATAAAATTTTTTTTCTTGTCTATCGACAGGGATACGTCCCAACAAATGGCACTGTTTTTGTAATATTCGTACGAATAAAAGAATATAATAAATATAAAAGTAACCAGTATGAAAAAAATAACATCAACAGTAGCATTGGCATTAAGTATTTCGGTTTTTATCTCCTGTAACAGTACTTCTTCAAAACAGGAAAATAGTAGAAAGATAATCAATTGGGAGGGAATATATTCAAATGTAGTTCCTTGCGCAGACTGCGAAGGCATCCAAACTACCATTGTTTTGAACAATGACATGACTTATTCTTTAATAACAAATTATCTGGATAAAGATACAACTATTTACTCTCAAGAGGGAAACTTTTCATGGAACAAGGAAGGAAATGAAATCACGTTGGATGACATTGACCCTAACGCATATCCAACAAAATATATAGTAGAAGAAAATAAATTAGTTCAACTTGATATTCATGGAGAAGCCTTAGAGGAAATGATGCAGTTACTATGTTCATTAGAAAAAGTATCTGATATTGTTGAGAGACCATGGAAACTAATTGAATTAAACGGAAAAGAAATAATAACAACGACCCCATCTAAGGAGGCTTGTTTTATTTTGAAGATAGAAAACAATCGTGTGAATGGGAATGGTGGTTGTAATTCGTTTAGCGGGACTTATACATTACATAACGGGAGAAAAATTAAATTCTCTCCATTGACCTCTACCATGAAGGCTTGTAAGAATATGAAAACTGAAACCGAATTATTCAAGACAATCGAATTGATAGATAGTTATGAAGTAATACAGGATACTTTGTTTTTGACCACAGAAACAAACTTTCCTATGGCTAAATTTATTATCATGGAAAATTATAACAAAGACAGTTAAGGAAATCGTATACGGATGCTCTCTAATAATCCTTAATTGTTCATGGGAAGATTTCTTCCTTATTATCATTTTTCTTTACGCTAACTATAGTCTGTCTATAAAGTACAAAAAAGTAATCATCAACACCGTCCAAACAATGACGGCGTTGGGGATCTCCGACAACGCGTTTTAGGGCAGGAGATTAGCTCCGCTGCTCTTACGGGTGCGGGTCAAGCCCGCAATGATGTGCTGATTGTTGCGGGGAGCGCTTTTGAAACAACCCTATTTGTACTTTATAGACAGACACTAATTAGCTCCGCTGTTCTTCGCTTCGATTCATAATTCATAATTCATATTAAAAGCTCCATCTCAAGCGACAGGAGGCAGCGTAGGTATTTCCATTTGCGCCGTATTCGCTTCCCTGTTTGCCGAACAGAAACTGACCGTG
>JAIROC010000479.1 GCA_031257735.1 Bacteroidales bacterium
TGCCATTGTTTTGTTTGCCAAGCAAAGGCAAAATGCTGCTATTAAAAATACAATTATTTTTTTCATTTTCTCATTTATTATTGTCTAAAGATGAACGTTTATCCATGTAAGCAGCAAGAAATTCAGTGCTCAATTTTTTCAGTTTTGATAATTGAACAATAAGGACTATTAGCGCTACGATTAAAAGAAGCTCAGTTATTTTCGTTACTATTTCTATTGATTGAATGTTGAAATTAATTGAAAGCGATTCAATATTCAAAAAATTCACATCAATGATTTTACTCACAAATACAAGAATTACTGTAAATACAAAAGACAATTTGGTTTTTACTGTGGTTTCATCTTTTTGTTCGGAAATTCCATTGAGATTTTTTTCTTTGACATCTTCGATTGTTCCCTGCGAAAGAACGTTATACCAAAATTCCGTATCGTCAATGGAATGATAAGGAGCAACGGGTTGTTCTTTATATTTATTCCAAACTTTTTCGTCCAATTCACCTTCTTTTCCAGTTTCAATTTTTACAGGTTTTTCCTTGGGATCACGGTAATCTCTAATTATATAACTACCCTTTGATACAGCCAAGTGATAAAATTTGTTGGTAGTTTCATCTTTTATTATAAATCTTTTCGCCATAATATCTAATATTTTATATTTTATTACAAATGTTTGTTAATATATCCTTGCTTTTTAAGCAATGTTTTGATTTAATCTTTTTTCGGTTTGTTTATTTTTTGCCACATTTCATTCTCGGTTACTTCGCCAAAGATATTTTCGCTTTTAGTCCGTCCCTTTGATTGTATTCCTAACAGTGTTTGATTTACTGCCAAAAATCTACCTATTTGTTGATGGACTTTCTCAAATAAATCTATTGTGTATTGTGATAAGAAAGACATATACTCTTTTTGGTACTTTTTAGCAAAGCGTTTAATAAAATCATGAGAATCGAAATTTCTTTTTAATTGACCGATGATTTCTTTAATACCATCCATATTTTCTATCATAAATTGATTGATAGTTATTTTATCCATAATATAAAAAAAATTAATTAATTCCTGTTCTTACGGCTTCGCAGGTTTTGCCTTGTTTACTTGAAGATTGAAAATAATTTTCATTGCTTTTACGGGTGAAAATGAATTGACGCACAAAAATGTTCCAAACAATTTTCCGTCTTTTTCCGTTTTCCAATTTTCACCATAATACATTAAACTATCTCTATAGAAACAGCTGTATCTATCTTTTTCAGATTGTTGTTTCCATCTTTGAAACAATTCATTTGAGTGTTTTTGAATTTCTAGCATACTTTACTTTTTTTGAATTTTATATTTAATACTTTTGATTATTTTTTATTTACTTATTTCCTGTACAACTGTCTATCTCCTTTGCTCGGCATAGCGTAGACGTTATGCCGAGCGGAGTCATTTCAGTCGCGTCTTCTTATCTCATTATTAATTGTTAATTATCTTCGTCTTCTTTTTCCTCTGTTTCTGCTTCTGCCTCTTTTTCTCTTTCTTTTTTTGCATGCAGGCGTCCGAGGTGTTGAGCTAGTTGGCTATTGTAGGAGTTCACTAATTCATTCAATTCGGAAACGAGAGCTGCATAATCTTGAATAGTTTCCAAGTGAATAAGTCCTTCAATAGTTTCGATTATGTTATTATAGGCTTCATCTGTATCCCGTCTTACTTCTTTAGGACGCAGAGGGTTTCTTTCTGCTTTTTCTTCATGATGAGCGATTGTCAATCTATCAAAAATTTCATTTCTCACAGCCAATTCTGTTAACCATTCTACTAAACCTATAATTTTTATATCTTCAGCATATTTAGTTTCCAATTCATGGATGAAGTTTTTGATGGTTACGGTTTCAACTTCATACGGCTGATTTACAATCGGCATAGGTCTGTTAAAAGTATCAAACACAATTTTAAGTCTACGGGCAGCTTCCCGCACTCTTGGGTCATAATGAAAGAGCGCTGTTTTCATTACATTTTTCACACCTATAACCATATCATCTCGCTCATGATCTTTTTCTGCTTTCTGTGTTGAAAGATCGCTTTTGCGAACATTTTTATAACACAGGTCTTCCTTGTCTACGCAGGCAGAAAATTTGTCAATCAGTTCCTTCATTTTCACCTTAGAGATTTCATACTTTAACAATACGACGAGAACTGCAATCATAAATTTTAAATGTAAGCCATGCGGCATCTGGTATTTTCTTGCACTATTTATTTTACTCATTTCTATTTAATTTTAAATTTGTACTTTAATTTCTTTTATCTATTTATTTATTATAATATTTTCAACACGAGACAGTTCGAGAGATAACTTTCTGATACTGGGCGTAAGCCTGCGACCATACAAAGACAGTTTTTCTCGAACAGAATACGTATACAACGACTGCATATACGATTGTACAACGACCGAACAGAGGACTTTTCGGGCAGAATATACCCATATTGCGACTGAACAGAGAACTTTTCGGATAGAATATACCCATATTGCGACCGAACAGAGGACTTTTCGGATAGAATATACCCATATTGCGACCGAACAGAGGGCTTTTTGGCTAGAATATACCCATATTGCGACCGAACAGAGGGCTTTTCGGATAGAATATACCCATATTGCGACTGTTCTGTGGTCATTTTGGTCGTAATATGGTTGCATTGCGACTGTTCTGTGGTCATTTTGGTCGTAATATGGTTGCATTGCGACCGATCTGTGGTCATTTTGGTCGTAATATGGTTGCATTGCGACCGATCTGTGGTCATTTTGGTCGTAATAAGGTCGCATTGCGACCGATCTATGGTCATTTTGGTCGTAATAAGGTCGCATTGCGACCGATCTATGGTCTTTTTGGTCGTAATAAGATTGTATTGCGACCGATCTATGGTCTTTTTGGTCGTAATAAGATTGTATTGCGACAGGAAAGAGGACTGATTTGGGTACCAAAAATCCGAAACTATATGGAAAGATGCTTCTTTCGGATTTCTTTGTAAATTGTAAGTTTTTTGAGAATAGTTTCTCTGAACTCCGGAAGAAAGCGGATATGATAGCATGTAGTTTTGTACCCACCTGTATATAATAGTGGGCGACAATTCTGTATATATAATAAAGGAGAAAGTTTTGTTTGCTGAATTTTTGGAGAAAGAGCAAACACTTTTTCCATAAATGTCTGTAAATGAGAGTGTGC
>JAIROC010000547.1 GCA_031257735.1 Bacteroidales bacterium
ATAATGATACAACGGACATGTCAATAATAAAAGATGAATTGGGCAAAGTAATTATTCCAAATGAAGTTGTAAGCGATATTTATTATCCATTTGGCAACATAACAAAGTTATCCGGAGATACAAGTACTTATGAAGATGAACTGTTTTTCTACCACAATAGTCATGTTTTTTCGGTAGAAATGGTTACAGACATAAATGCAAATGTAACGCAACAGGTTCTCTACAATCCTTTTGGTCAAATTATTAGTTCATACAACCCTTATTGGCATCAGGGTAAAATACCCGATTATACCTTTTCGGTTATGGAATTTGATGAGGAAAATCAGATGTATTATTTTCATGCAAGGTACTATAATCCTCCTACTTTTATTAGTAGAGACCCACTTTTTGAAAAGAAAATCACCAGCCCATACGCTGCATTCAGAAACAACCCTTTGCTGTACATAGATCCCAATGGAGAAGATGAATATGAATTTGACAAAAAAGGGAATCATGTACGAACAATTGAAAATAAAGATGCAGATATTGTTAGAATTGTAAATCGAAGAGGAAAAGAAGTCGCATCTAAATCATACGATTATGGAATAGTTCAAGGAATAACGAGTGATAATACCAAACGAACAACAACGCTGTCAATAAAAGATAATGCAAGTAGAAAAGATATATTTGAACATCTTGCAGACAATACAAAAGTAGAGTGGATGACAATAAACGCTCACAAAGGAAATGAAGAGAAAAACTATATTTCGACATTACTGCTGGTGCGTTAACTTTTGAATTTATTTTATAATGAATTGATATATAATTGTCTATTGTCTATTTTTTATTTTTCGATTTGATTTGAAATTGTAATTTTGCGCCTCAAAGCATAGAATTATGAATACAGGTAAATATGTTTTCTCTCAAGTAGTAGAATTGGTAAATAAATATGAGTTTGAAAAATGTGTAAAACGGTATTACGGCAACCATCGTGTACGCTCACTCAATTGCTGGAATCAATTTATTCAACTGTTTTTCGGACAATTAACTTCATTAAACTCATTGCGCGATATTTGTTTAGTACTTAAAGCACATAAAGGTAAATTATATCATTTGGGGTTCAGGCAGAATGTGGTTCACACCACCTTGTCGCGAGCCAATGAGAAACGAGATTGGCATATTTTTGCCGATTTTGGTGAATATTTAATAAAACTCGTACGTCCACTTTATTCTAACTATCCTATCCCCAATATCAATATTAATGAAGAGGTATTTGCGCTTGATTCTACAACTATCTCACTCAGTATTAATCTTTTTACATGGGCTAAAGGGAAGTATTCGCGAGGTGCAGTAAAAATGCATACTCTACTTGATTTGCGTGGCAGTATCCCAAGTTTTATTTTTATCACAGATGGAAAATATCATGATAGTAATGTGCTTGATGTGATTACTCCAACTGCTTGTGCTATTTATCTGATGGATAAGGCATATGTTGATTTTGCTGCTTTGTATCGTATTCTTTTGGCTAACGCATACTTTGTGACAAGAGCAAAAAATTCTCTAAAATATGAAACCATAGAACAAAATTTCAACATTGATGAATCCACAGGACTCAGAGTCGACAAAACGATTATGTTGACCGTCGCTAAATCAAAAAAACTCTATCCTGAAAAATTGAGATTAGTAGAATTCTACGATAGTGAAACGGATAATTATCTGGTTTTCCTGTCCAACAATTTTGATATAACTGCTTTGGAAATTGCTAATCTATATAAAAATAGATGGGGCATTGAGGTGTTCTTCAAATGGATAAAGCAAAATCTCACGATAAAGAAACTTTGGGGACATTCCGAAAATGCTGTCAAAATACATCTCTGGGTTGCTATTTGTACCTATTTGATGATTGCTTATATTAAACACGTTCTCAATAGTAATCTTTCGATTTATGAGATAACGCAGATTTTAAGTATATCTGTGTTTGACAAGACTTCAATTCGGGAATTGCTTTCCGATACTCAGGTCAATCAAAATGTCAAAGAATTTCAATATGATTTATTTGCCAATATGCAGTAATTCTTAACGCACCAGCAGTAATTATACTTTATAGACAGACACTAATTAATAAACAGTTTAGCAAGCAGATGTTCTATCTTACTTATTCGGATGACTTTTATATGATTATTTTCAGGTAGTTTGGGGTTATTGGATGCGATAAAGATACGTTTATAACCTAACTTTTGTACTTCACTAATTCGTTGTTCGATTCTGCTGACAGGACGAATTTCTCCCGATAGACTGATTTCTCCTGCAAAACAATCTTTGGTACTAATAGCAATATCTAAGCTGGAAGATAGTAACGCGGCGATAATAGCAAGGTCTACAGCAGGGTCTTCTGTACGTATACCTCCTGCGATGTTAAAGAATACGTCTTTGATGCCAAACTTGTGTCCGCATTTCTTTTCCAATACGGCTAAAAGCATTCCTAAACGCCGTAAATCGAAACCTGTAGACGAACGTTGCGGGTTTCCGTATATGGCGGCTGTTACTAAGGCTTGTACTTCGATTAATAGTGGACGTAAACCTTCTATTGTTGCTGCTATGGCTACGCCTGTCGTATCTTCATCTCTTTGAGAGATTAATATTTCCGATGGATTGTCTACTTCTCTTAATCCTGTTTGTGTCATTTCGAATATTCCGATTTCATCGATAGAGCCAAATCTGTTTTTAGTAGCTCTGACAAGACGATATCCGTAATTTCTGTCTCCTTCAAACTGTAAAACGACGTCTACAATATGCTCTAGTACTTTAGGTCCTGCCAGCATACCGTCTTTTGTTATGTGTCCGATTAAAAAGACAGGTGTATTGGTTTGTTTGGCAAAACGCTGTAATTCGGCTGCTGTTTCCCGTATTTGTGATACTGTTCCTGCCGATGAATCTAAAGAGGATGTTTGTAAAGTTTGTATAGAATCAATGATGATGAGTTGTGGTTTGATGGCGTTGATATGGGAAAAGATGGCTTGCGTATTTGTTTCATTGACGATATAGCATAAATTATTTTTTTGTTTCAGTCGGGAAGCGCGTAATTTGATTTGTATACTGCTTTCTTCTCCTGAGACGTATAATATTTTTGCGTCAGGCATTGCCAATGCCGATTGCAACATTAATGTTGATTTGCCAATACCCGGATCTCCGCCTAACAATACCAAAGAACCTGCAACAATACCGCTTCCCAATACACGGTTTAATTCATTTATACCTGAGTCTATGCGGGAAATGGGAATGTCGGATATTTCAGAGATTAGTTGTGGAACACTTTGGAAATTATTGCTGTCATGTTTATTTTTTTGTGATGTTGATTGTACAATTTCTTCAACAAATGTATTCCATTGACCGCAATTATTACATTTTCCCAACCATGTTGCCGATTGGGTTCCGCAATTTTGACAGTAATATATTGTTTTTGATTTTGTCATGGAGGCTGGTGTTGTTTTATGGGTATATTTATGATGATTGTATTAGTCTTCTTCTATGAGATCGGGTCTGTTTTTTTGGGTTCTTTCTATGGCTTTTTGCAATTTCCATTCCGTGATTAACTTTTCATTTCCGGACAGTAATATATCGGGAACAGTATGTCCTCTAAAGTTATAAGGTCTTGTGTAGACAGGCGCAGATAATAGTCCATATTGAAATGAGTCAGACAAGGCGGAAATCTCATCATTTAATACTCCCGGTATAAGACGAACAAGGGCGTCGCATATTACGGCTGCAGCAAGTTCTCCTCCTGACAGTACATAATCTCCGATGGATATTTCTTTGGTGATAAAGAGTTCTCTTATTCGTTCATCTATTCCTTTATAGTGTCCGCATAATAATAAGAGATTGTTTTTCATGGATAGAAAATTAGCCATTCCTTGATTAAAAACTTCTCCTTCTGGAGTTAAAAAAATCACTTCATCATATTCTCGTTCCTGTTTCAGTTTTTCAATGCAGGCGGCGATAGGTTCAATTTTCATAACCATACCGGGTTCTCCGCTGTAAGGATAATCGTCTACTTTGTGATGTTTATCTGTGCTATAATCTCTTATATTGTGCAGAGAAACGCTGAAAAGTTGTTTTTCTTGGGAGCGTTTTAGGATGGAATGGGCAAAGATACCATTATACATGTCTGGAAACAATGTTAATATATCTATATGCATTCGTTTTATTCTTCGAATTTATAGCCTATGCCTTTTACGGTTTTTATATTCTCAAGACCTGTACGTAATCGCAGTCTTCGAATGTGTACGTCTATGGTTCGTGTTCCAACGATGATGTTGTCGCCCCATATTCTATCGTATATATCTTGTCTTGTGAACACTTTATGGGGTCTGGAAGCTAATAAGTATAATAATTCAAATTCTTTACGTGGTAATTCTATTGATTTGTCCTTGTATTGCAGGGTATAGGTTTCTTTACTGATAAGAATATTTTTGCGTCGTATTTCACCTGCATAACCGTCAATGGCAAAGGGAGAGCGACGAAGTAAAGACCTGACTTTTGCGGCTAAAACTTTTTGCTGTATAGGTTTGATAATATAGTCATCTCCGCCGGCTTTAAATGCTGCTATTTGGGTATCATCTTCATTGTTATCAGATAGAAACGCGATGATTAGATGTTCAAAGTTAGGATATGAGCGTAAATATTTACATACTTCTATTCCGTCTGTATCGGGCAACATTACTTCCAAGATGATTAAATGGGGCATTAATTCAAATGCTTTTTTTATTGCTATTCTCCCTGTGGATGCCGTATATACTTCATGACCTCTTTTTTTTAGATTATAGCTTATAGATCCACGCGTATTGGGTTCATTATCTGCCACCAAAATACGTATCCTGTTGTTTTCTTCTGTTTCTGTCATCACTATTAGATAGGATTAATGTAAAAAAATTTACTCTGTATTTATTGTAACTTCGGAGGGATTCAAACCCTCAACCTTCTGATCCGAAGTCAGACGCTCTATTCATTGAGCTACGAAGTTTCTTTATTTTATGAGGTACAAATTTATCTATGTACCTTTTTTCATTGTGACTCCGACAGGATTCAAACCTGTAACCTCCTGATCCGTAGTCAGGTGCTCTATTCAGTTAAGCTACGGAGCCTGTTAAATATTATTGGCTGCAAAGATATAAAAAAATATTATGCATTCTGTTTATTTTGAAAAATATTTTTTGTTTTCAATCTTTATATTTCATGATATATCTTTATATTCTATTGACGTTTTATTACTTGCACGATTTTTTTTTAACCACAGAGAACAGTAGAGAACACAGAGAAGCATCTGTACCAAGTCCGTCATCGTGCGTCAGCTTAATTCATAATTAGTGTCTGTCTTTAAAGTCAGAAACAGCAATCAATACGCCGTCATTGCGAAGGAGGCACGACTGAAGCACCCGTAAGAGCAGCGTAGCTAATCCCTAACAATCAATGCGTTCTTTGGGTAGGGATTGCTTCGCTGCGCTCGCAATGACGGCGTTGTTTAGACGACGGCACTGAGTTAGGCTGACGCAAACTAAAATAACCCAGAACTCAGAACTCAGAAGAAGCGTAACAGTATACGCATCCATGCGAACAGGTATTGTAATGTCCTATATCTTTACTTACGATGCAGCGACAAAAAGGTCTTTGTCCTTTATCTTTGTTGTTTTTGGTTTTCAAGACGATTTTTTTCGTAAGAAACAAATCGTCAGAAAGAATTTTAATTCCCAAAAACTCCAATAATGCTTTATCGTCAGAAAAATATTTTACGATTAAATCATCGTCAATACATTTGTTAGGTTGTATACCGTATTGTGATAAATCTATACTTTCGCTACAGCTAGAAAGCGTATATTTCCACTTTCTGTTTAACTGACAAAGTTCATTCGCGAACAAATGAATATCGTCAGGGGTGAAATCGCGACAGTTAATATTGTTTTTCGTTAGATTGCGTTTAACCCTAACATAATGCTGTATTTTCGCGAAACTGAATACCATTTTTTCCGTATATCCGTCGAGTTGATTTCCGATATGCTCAATCTTACGCAATAAATCATCTATTGTAAGGGTATCGGAGAGCATAAGCGGGTCAAATCGCCAGATTACTTTGCCAAATCCTGCTTTATCAACCATGCGTTTGAAAGTATCTACGCGAAAGCTAACCGATGGTACACCTGTTTCAAAGCCTTCTTTTTCATAATCGTTCAAGGTGAAGTGAATATAATAATTAATCTCTCTTTCTCGCAGATAATCCAAACAGGACAAAAGCGGATAGGGATTTTTTGACCAAAAAACAATCAAACGAACCCGTACATAAGACACATAACTTTCTTTTCTATTAAAGGGATTAATCCACACAGAATAACCTTGTTTTAATCGAGATAAAAACCATTCGCTATAAAACGCAGGAATATCCGTAGCGCGACTTGCCGATATAATTATCGGCGTACATGCTTCTACTTTTTCCCCCTCATCATTTGTTATTTGTATTTTCTCCCAAAGCATTATCCCAATATAGCTTCTTCGATAAACAGCGTGCATAATTGTGAGAAATCCCAGCCCAAATAATGTAGCTGTTTTGGGATAATACTTTCATTGGTTTGTCCGGGTATTGTGTTTATTTCAATAAAATACAATCCTGTTTCATTATAGATATAATCCAAACGGGCAATCCCTTTGCATCCCAAAAATTGATATATCTGTTCAGATGTTTGTTTGCATAAGGTTTCTATTGTAACAGGTATCTGTGCTGGGGTTATTTCATCAGCAAGATTAGGATTATATTTAGCTTCAAGGTCGAAATATTCTTTTTTGGAGATAATTTCGGTAATAGCCAGCGCCTGTACGGTATTATTTATTTTGACGACGCCACAGGTAATTTCTCTTCCTTTAATATATTGTTCAATCAGGAGTTGATTATCGTGATTGAAGGCGAACTGTAAAGCATTTTGGAGGTCTTCTTTTCTGTTCACTTTCGACATGCCGACGCTTGAACCCGAATTACAGGGTTTGACGAAACAGGGTAGTCCAATCTTCTCCAAAATATCATTTTCCACAACCGTATCTCCCTTAAACAGGCATACGGAAGGTGCAATCTTGATGCCGTAGGAAGAAACAACATGATTACAAAAATGTTTATCGAAAGTCAATGCAGAAACAGTAGCGTTGCATCCCATATAGGGAATAGACAACATGTCGAAATAACCCTGTAATTTTCCATTTTCTCCGGGATCGCCATGAATGACAATAAACACACAATCAAAAAACAGTTTCTTTCCTTGAATGGTAAGTGAGAAATCATTTTTATTGATATGATATACGGTAGTATCTTGTGTAAATGTCCATTCATTATGTCGAAGATGAATGGGATAAACCTGATACAAATCAGTATCCAAACTCTTCGCGATATTTTGAGCGCTTTTGATAGATATTTCGTACTCTCCCGAATTTCCTCCTGTGATAACTGCAATATTTTTTTTCATAGTAATAAATACTGTATTATGTTTATGTGTCTAATGGGCTTTAAACGCTGTAAGCTAATCTTCGTATTCTTCAAAAGGTTTTGTTGAGACAGCCCAATCCAATCCCAATGCCAGATTGACGCCTCTGTTTCTTATTGCACTGTTAGGGTAATAGTTATCGGTTGTAATGGATGAGAAACTGTGTTGATAGGAGAGGGATAATTTTACGCGACATCGTTCTGTAATATTGTAACCTCCGCCTATTTCAACAATTCCGCCTATATCCATTTTTCGGATTTTGCTGGTTAAATTTTCTGTTATATTTTCTATAACCTCACCTTTAACGTCCACAAGTGGGGTTATGATTTGTGCTTTAAGTAATATGGCAGGAACAAGTCCTATCTTGGCAAATCCAAAAAGTTTCTTTTTGCCGTAACTGTATCCTAATTTTAGAGGGATGGAAATATAGGCAAAGTTGGTTTTGGATTTTAATTCATTGTCTATTGTATTTCCTGTTGTATCTGTTGTGATTTTGGTCGCAAAACCACGCACATTATAGGCGATACCAGCGCCAATAGACACATTCTTATTAAAGAAGTATTCATAAGTTACTCCTCCCGCGAAACTTGCTTTAAAACTTGGTTTACTGATAAAATCTTTACTGGCGATATTTGCCCAATATATTCCGCCGTCTAATCCAATATAATGATTTTGTCCGTGTATTTTAAACATTACCAATGCTAAAATGATTATGAGTATTTTTTTCATCTGTGATTTGTTTACGTAGTAATTGAAAAATGCTTTTACTGTTTTAAACGCAAAAAGATTATTTTTATTTGCTGACTGAAAGAACTGTATTTTCAACATCTAACTCAATCTTTTAATTTCCCTTTTGATATCTTCGATTATTTCTGTATTGGCAATTTCTCCACCAAGACTGAAAACAATAAAAACTTTTCCATCGAATTTTTCTTCAAAATCAGCAAAACTTGCTTTCATTCTTTCGGTAGCGGAATAGTTTCCGAAATTGGTTTTTGCGGTAACAGGTTTTATTTGAATACCAATGGCTTTATTGTTGATTTTGGCTATGTAATCAATATCGCCTACGTGATCGAGTTCAGGGTCGCTTTCTTCAAATGTGAGTTCTGGGAAAATCTTTGCCAAACCGTCATTGACTACGGATTTCTCACGTATAAAACCATCGAATGTACGATTGATTGTGAGGTTGAAAATGTAATCAATACAATCCTGCAAAGTGAGCTGTGCAAATGCAGCTTGCCATTCGGGGATAACTACTTCCGTAATTTTTTCGTATAGCCGTTCGCCTAATTCTTGTAAACTTTCTTTTGTTATCTTGGTTTTAGTTTTTGCTTCTGTGTAAGCATTTTCAAAATACCATTGTTGCCAATCGTCAATGGTTTGAGGCTGGCACTCGCGAATAAGAGCCATTACAGCGCCAACTTTGTTTGGTCGTGAAAGTTGGTAGGTTTGGCAAGCATAATTGAGAACTTTCTCTTTTTTGCCGAAATCAAGGGAGTGTTTATTCATCATATTTGAAAAATCTTGTCTTTTGCAAACACATTACATTCTTTCCAAAATCACTATAAATTTCATATCCCTTTTTCATATTTCCAAAAACTTTCGTTTATACTTAAATTCCATACTCTCATCCACTGCGACTAATCCCTTTTTCAACAAATGCGCGTTAATAAACGTCTTGTTTTCAAGATAGAGATATACCAATAAATGGTTTTCGCTATCGTGTTTTACTTTGTCGTATCGCAAAAAAACTTTTTCCCCTTTCAGTTTTTCGCGTAAAAATGCTGTCGCCTTGCCATTGATTTCAGGATTTTGTTTTATACCTATCAATCGAATGACCATGTCATTGTTCAATTTAAGCAATTCGGGACTGATAATCTCTTTTACCGTGAAATATTCTTCCCGCCTGCCTGTACTTTCGGCGTCGATTTTTGATCCATACTGTAGTTTCTTGACGTCAATCTTTTTGTCTATTTTATGCATATCAACAAACTGATACGGCAACTTTTCTATTTCTGCCGAAAAATCTGTTTTTGTATTTTGCTGTTTGAGAATATCTATTTCAACTTTTGAGAAAACATCGTCGAAACCGATTTTTTCTTTTATAATCGGAATAAATTCGGGATTGATTTCGTAGCCGACAGAATTTCTGTTTAGTTTTCTGGCGACAGATGCTGTTGTTCCGCTTCCCATAAACGGGTCTAAAACAGTTTCGTCAGGAAATGAAAACATTTTTATCAAACGCGCGGGCAACTCTTCAGGAAACATCGCCAAATGCTTGTCCTGTTTTGCGCCGTTGAAATACCAGTGCCCATTAAAATAAGTGTTCCATTCGTCGTTGGTCATTGTCGATTGCGCCTTTTGTTCTGCTGTCGGTTTGGGAGCGTTTCCCTGCTTTTTGAACAGCAAAATATACTCAAAATCCAACTTCACAATGCCGTTGCGGGGATGCGGAAAACTGCCCATGATCGCTCCGCCGCCGGTGGTGTTCATCGTGGTTGCCTTTTGCCAAATGATTTGTCCCATAAAATCGAAACCAACTGTTTCGCAAAATTTTATGATTTCGGAATGAATGGGAATAACTTTATACCGTCCATAGTAAACGGAACGCGCAAACTGGTCGCCGATATTCACGCACAAACGGCAACCGTCGTGTAACACGCGAAAACATTCCGCCCAAACCAAATTCAGATTGTTGATATAACTTTCATAACTGTCATTAAATCCGATTTGGTTTTCTGCGCCATAGTCTTTCAGTTGCCAATAAGGAGGCGAAGTAATTATCAAATGAATGCTATTATCTTCAACTTCATTCATCTGACGACTATCTCCATTGATTATTCTATATCTATTATTCATTTCTGTTTTATTAAGGAAGTGCAAAAATACAATTTTTATTCGATTTGATCATCGCTTGATGAGAAAAAGAACTTTCAGCGCGACAAGACAAATTATTTTTCGTTGTAAATAACAGACAACACAACTTTACCGACAGCGGATAAAGTTTCTTTATTGATGATATTCATATTATCATTAACAGTATGCCAATGTTTATTAAATCCTGTTCCCGAAGAAGAGTTCCATTCAATAATATCAACAGTAGGAATATTTCTTATTCTATTAATGTAAAGATGGTCGTCAATGATAGGATTGGTTTCTTTGTTTTGAAAATAAGAGGCAAATCCTAACATATTCGCTCTATTCCATATTTTGTCGGTTATATCGGGGGCGTATTGACGTGAAATGCCTTCTTTGGTAAATTGCGCATATTCACCACCAACCATATCTAATAGAATACCATATCGCGCTCTGTAGTTTTTGACATGGGGATTTTTAGCCCAGGCTTGCGAACCTAAACACCAATTTTCACCTGAGTAAGAGAAGCGTTCATTTTCGGGTTCGCCGTAATCTTCCAAATCAAAAAAGATAATATCGATACCTGTTTCAGGGGCATTTAAGTGCAATTGACGTGCAATTTCCAACAAGACGCCTACACCGCTTGCACCATCATTAGCGCCGTCAATGGGGGTGCGATGGTTATCGGGATTAGGGTCATGGTCGGCGTATGGGCGGGAATCCCAATGAGCTGCCAATAAAATACGTTTACGTGCATGGGGATTGAATATCCCGATGATGTTTCCGCCATTTAATACGGTCCCGTCGTAGGCTTTTACCGTTAAGGGCTGATATATGACTGTATCGGCGTATCGTTGTAATGTCTGTAGTAGAAATTCACCGCAGGCTTTGTGTTCTTTTGTATTGGGGACGCGAGGTCCAAAGTCCACTTGTTGTTTTACAAAATAATAAGCGCTGTCTTTGTCGAAATCAGGCGTTTTAATTTGCGGTGTTTTCTGTGTCTCTTGTGTTCCTTCTTTGAATTTATCTTCTTTAGAACCCTGATTGCATCCCGTGAGCAGGATACACAGTATTATCGAAAGCGTATAATTTATCTTTATTCTCATTTTTATTTTCATTTTTTATTTAGCATAACATTTACTTTTTGCAAGACTGCTAACAGTTTATCTATTTCATCCATGTTGTTGTATACGGCAAAAGAAGCTCTGACTGTACCCGGAATATGTAAAAAATCAATAAGTGGTTGAGCGCAGTGATGTCCCGTACGAACGGCTATTCCCATCATATCAATCAAGGTACCCACGTCGGCAGGATGTTGATTTTTCAATAGAAAAGAAATGACGGCTGTTTTTTCTTTTGCTGTTCCTATGACAGTAAGGTTTTCAATTTCCTGTAATTTTATATGGGCATAGTTTAGCAAATTATTTTCGTGTTCAATCAGTTTTTCCATTCCAAAACTCAGCATAAAATCAATAGCAGCAGACAATCCGATAGCTCCTTCCACATTAGGGGTGCCTGCTTCAAATTTGAATGGTAATTTATTGAAAGTTGTTTTTTGAAAAGACACCTGTTCTATCATTTCCCCTCCGCCCTGATAAGGAGGAAGCTGTTCCAAGTATTTTTCTTTTCCATAAAGAACGCCAATACCCATAGGCGCATAAATTTTGTGACCTGAAAAACAATAAAAATCGCAATCCAATTCCTGAACATCTACAATACTGCTTTTTATTCCCTGTGCGCCGTCTATCAAGACAGGGACTCGATGGGAATGAGCAATGTCTATCATTTTCTTTATCGGGTTTATTGTTCCAAGAATATTGGAGGCATGAGTAAGCGCGACTATTTTTGTCTTTTCGGTAAATAGATTTTCATAGACCTCCATTTCCAATTCCCCCCTACTATTGACAGGAATTACTTTTATTGTAACGCCGTATGGTTGGGCTGCCAATTGCCATGGAACGATGTTTGAATGATGTTCCATGCAAGAAAGAATAAGTTCATCTCCCTGTTTGAAAAATGATTTACCAACACCATTTGCAACCAAATTAATAGCTTCTGTAGTTCCTTTCGTGAAAATAATTTCGTGAGCATGTTTTGCTCCGATGAATAACTGTACTTTTTTCCGTGCGTCTTCATACGCATCTGTTGCTATTTGGCTTAATGTATGAACTCCTCGATGTACATTGCTGTTTAATTCCTTATAATAGGTTTCTATGGCATGAAGTACGCGTAATGGTTTTTGGGTTGTTGCGGCGTTATCCATGTATATAAATGGCTTCCCATTAATAAGACGACTTAACAAAGGAAACTGATTACGGATATTTTTGAACATGATGAAATATAATTATGTTGTTGATTATTGTTTTTGTGGATTGTCTACTTGTTTCATCATTTTCAATTAAATTACTTATTGGTCATTCCCAATTTTCAACATTAAATCAAGTTCTCGTTTAACGTTAGTCATATCAGGGACAAGGCAGTTTTCAACAGAAGAAACCTGTTTAATATGATGTCCTAATTTTTGCAGAAAAGCAGGTGCACGTTTGATACCTTCTCCTATATTTACCAATACCGTTTGACCGTTTTTAATTTCTCCGTTTTGAATGGCTTTGATTAAACCAAGAATACATACTACCGAAGCGGGTCCGAGATGGATTTTACGTTCAAACGCAACCCATCGGGCAATATCTATTACCTTATTTTCTTCAACACGAATAAAATTACCCTTACTCTTTAGCGCTAACTTTGCGATAAGAGGATATGTTGCAGGATTACCCGTAGCCAAAATAGAGATTTCAGTAGGCGGATTATCAATAATGGGATATTGTTTTTCAAATCCTTCGGGAAAGTTTTGTAATTTGGCGTTTTCCCATGCTTGCACCATGGGGTCGCATTTGTCTGTCTGTATCATCAGCATTTTGGGAAGATTAATATCAGGCATATAACGAGACAATTCCCGTATGGCTTTATCTATCGCCAAGGGACCTGTTCCTCCGCTGACTGCCTGTATGTAAACATCCGGCATTTTACCAAATATCCGTAACCATTCAAAAACCATTGTTCGTTTTGATTCAATACGGACAGGGTCAATATTTCCCGAAGAAATAAGAATATTAAATTTTTTGGCATAATCAGCTGCGACCTGTTTGGCACGAGAATAATCTCCGTCCACACAATAAACTTGTTGTCCATAAGAGGCTATTTCGGCATGAGAGGTCGCTTCTGAATCTTTGGGCATAAAAATCGCGATATTAACCCCTGCCAATGATAGATATTTACCATAAGCCGTAGCGGTATTTCCTGTGGAAGCTATACAGTACTGATTAATATTATTCTCTTTAAAGACGCTTGCCGCCATGGAGGCAGCAATATCTTTAAAGGTATTTGTACCTCCATTGAGGTCATTCCGATAGATGTATATATTGCAATCAAGATCACAGGATTTTTTTGCGTATTCTTCAAAGAAAGACCATCTTTCTACGGGAATAGCGCCTTCCTCACATGAAATGATATTATCTTTATTATACAGGGGCAAATAATCAAAGTAATGCCAAAAACTTTTCGGATTTTTTTCTTTCAGTAGCTCCAATAATGATGAATAATCATTATTATACTCCACTTCGGAATGTTTTCCGCCACATTTTGCACATACTTGATTTTGCTTAAACCATGTGGAAAAATCTTTCGTAATATCTCCGCAGGAGACGCAACGAAGATGATATTTATCTTTTGACATCATTGATTATTTTATTTATTTGCTTATGTGTTTGTGAGCTATTTCTCCCGTATTATAGACTCCCTTATCAAGTTTTTCTTTCAGTTCGCTGAATACATTAACTGTTCTTTCCACATCTTCCAATTCATGGGCGGCGGTAGGAATTAGGCGTAACATAATGACATCCTTAGGAACAACAGGATAAACTACAATAGAACAAAAGATATTATAATTTTCCCGCAAATCGACAACTAAATTTGTTGCCTGATCAATATTTCCATTTAACAGGACAGGGGTTACGGGTGATTTGGTTGTACCAATATTGAATCCTTTTTCTCGCAGTTTACTTTGTAATGTTCGCGTAATTGTCCACAGTTTTTCTCGCAGTTCAGGTTTGGTTTGCAAAAGTTCCAATCGTTTTAAAGCGCCTATAACCATGGGCATGGGCAAAGATTTTGCGTATATCTGCGAACGCATATTATAGCGAAGATAATCTACGATTTCTTTTTCCGAAGCCACAAAAGCGCCAATGCCTGCCATACTTTTGGCAAAAGTAGCAAAATGAATATCAATATCCTTGCTTACATTAAAATGTTCGGCGGTTCCTGCTCCTGTTTTGCCCATTGTTCCAAAACCATGAGCATCATCTATCAGTATTCTGAAATTAAATTCCTTTTTCAAAGCAACAATTTCATCCAATTGACCCAAGTTTCCCGACATGCCAAATACTCCTTCAGTGATAAGCAATATACCTCCATTTTGTTCTTCGGCAAATTTGGTAGCTCTTGTCAATACTTCTTTCAATTTGTTTATATCGTTGTGGGGATAAACAAAACTCCTCCCAATATGCAAACGCTTACCATCTACAATACAGGCATGAGCTTCTGCATCGTATACAATAATATCATGACGATTGGTTAAGGCGTCAATAATAGATACCATTGCCTGATAACCAAAATTGGCTAAATATCCTGCAGGCTTACCTACAAAATGAGCCAATTTTTGTTCTAATTCCTTATGGTATTTAGTATCTCCGGACATCATACGGGCGCCCATAGGCGCTGCCATGCCAAACATACGCGCTCCTTCGTTATCTGCCTGTCTGACTTCGGGATGATTAGCAAGTCCCAGGTAATTATTCAGACTCCAATTTAATACTTCTTTTCCTGCAAACTTCATCCGAGGACCAATTTCTCCTTCCAATTGAGGGAACATAAAATATCCATCTGCATCTTTTTGATACTTGCCCAATGGTCCGGGCATCTCTTTTATTCGCTTAAAAATGTCTATCATTATATGAAAATTTAGATTAAAAAAATAATCTGCAAAAGTACTAAAATATTCCTTTAATTTCCTTCCTTATTTATCTTTTGTAGATATTTATTTTTCTCTTCTCAATCAATACATTCATTCTTTATGAATTACATTAGCACGAAAGCGCGAAATAGGCTGTGTGAAAAGTATTTTCGTAACAATAGAGATCGTCATTGCGAGTAATCGTTTTGATTCTCAAAAGCACAAATGCAATGACGCTTTATGCCTCATAATACGGCATTTATAAAAAGCGTCATTATAAGGAGCGCAGCGACGTGGCA
>JAIROC010000548.1 GCA_031257735.1 Bacteroidales bacterium
CAATCGAATTGACAAAATTCCAAACCTCTTTATTGGATGTATGAAAAATATGAGGACCATATTTATGCACATTAATTTCTGCAATATTTTCACAATAGATATTTCCACCCAAATGAGGACGTTTATCTATTACTAAGCATCGCTTCTCTTGTTGATGCGCTTTGTATGCAAAAACAGAGCCATAAAGACCTGCTCCAACTATTAAATAATCATATTTATTCTTTTCCATAATTTCTATAAAATGCTATGCATTACTGTTTCGAATATTTCGAATATCCCCATTCTATTTATTTTTCACAATCTCCCATCCACCCATTGTCTATTCACAACAGCTTTTGCATCAAAAATGACCGCGCCCTGAGAGTAATGTCTTTCAAAATCAAAAACCTTAAATTCATCATGCGCCACAGCCAGAATAATTGCCTCATATTTTTTATCAGCAGCAATGTTTTTTATTGTATCAATTCCATATTCCTTTTTCAATTCGTTTGGACAGACCCATGGATCGTAAACATCCACATTGACGCCAAATTCGCAAAGTTCTCTGTATATATCCACCACTTTTGTATTACGTATATCCGGACAGTTTTCCTTAAATGTCACTCCCAGAATCAAGGCATTGGAACCTTTAATTTTATGGTCTTTAGCAATCATCAACTTCAAAACTTTGTTTGCAATAAACGGAGCAATACTGTTATTGACATGCCGTCCGGACAGAATCACCTGCGGCACATACCCCAATGTCTCCGCTTTGTCGGCTAAATAATACGGGTCAACGCTGATACAGTGTCCTCCAACCAGGCCCGGACGATACTTTAGAAAATTCCATTTAGTCCCTGCCGCCTCCAGTACTTCGGTCGTATCAATTCCTATCCTGTCAAAAATCAAAGCCAGTTCATTGACAAAAGAAATATTTACATCCCGCTGGGCATTTTCGATAATTTTGGATGCTTCCGCCACTTTGATACAGGATGCTTTATGTGTCCCCGCAGTAATGAT
The DNA here is from genome assembly GCA_031257735.1 of Bacteroidales bacterium. GTDB lineage: Bacteria > Bacteroidota > Bacteroidia > Bacteroidales > WCHB1-69 > JAIROC01. The sequence continues at coordinate 1,000 of JAIROC010000548.1, forward strand.
AGAGGCATACAAAGCATCCACTTTTTCCGCTATATCCGGAGTAGAGCCGGAAGTAACTTTTTTAATCTTAGTCAGGGTGTTTATTTTATCACCCGGATTAATCCGTTCCGGACTGTATCCTGCGAAAAAATCAATATTGAATCTCAATCCCGAAACTCTTTCGATGGCCGGAACACAATCCTCCTCCGTACATCCCGGATAAGTAGTGGATTCATAAACGACAGTATCGCCTTTGGAAATAACGCGTCCCAACATTTCGGATGCTTTTATCAAAGGTCGCAAATCCGGACTGTTAAATTTATCTATAGGCGTCGGAACGGTTACGATATAAACATTACATTGCTTTATATCATCTTCGAGACAGGAAAATGAAAGTCCCCGGTCGGGATGTTGTTCATTCATTGCCATAACAACAGACATACTTTCGACGTCTGCTTCGAGCGTGTGGTCTTTTCCCTGTTTCAGTTCATCCACACGTTGTCTGTTGATGTCGAATCCTGTCGTTTTATATTTTTTAGCAAATTCAATTGCCAAAGGCAACCCGACATATCCTAATCCAATGATTGCTATTTTTGTCATTTTTCAATCAAATCTTCGAGATACATTTCCAGAACATCTGAAATATTTTCCTTCACTTCGTTCAAGGTTTTTCCTTGTGTAAATACTTCGGGAAGCTCTTTTAACTGCCCGATAAAGAATCCATCTTGTCCTGTCTTAATAACTAATGTACATTTCATAATTTACTTATTATTGTTTAGTAATCGTGATAATTTATCAATACATTTCGCGACTTTGTTTTTCAGAGAAGAATCTATTGTTTTCAATATTTCTTCACCTGATTTGATTTCGTTGATAATAAAGTCTATATTAGATTGTTGCAAATTTCGTTCTTTTTCAATAAAAACAGATGGAAAGATATTGGTATTCCAATTTCCATTTTCTTTAAGTATGATACTTACAATCTTTTTTTCAGCAAGATAAGAATAAACGTGTATAAAATCGGCTAATTTATATTGATATAATTGGTTGACAGAATTTAATAATCCCGATACAGCTTCATTGTGAACTCGAATATCTGCCAATCTTCCAAAACCAAATTTATCGACCTGTTCTTGATATCTTCTATAAATGCCAAGTTCAGTCACTGCCGGATGAGCTGCTATCACACAAGCATGTACTTCAAATCCGTTTTCTTTGAATCTTTTTGCGGTATTAATTGTAATCTCAGAATTTCGCATCGTACCTTCAACAATAACATTCAACTTGTTTTTAAATGCAATATTCAACAATTCTTGTGTAAAGATATTTGAAATATTTTGAGTTATAGCCGAATAACAGTTTACATTATTTTTGACAATTTCTTCATGATAAGGATGATATGACCTGTAAATATCTCCATTTATCGACAAAAAAACTTTTTCGGGAAATAAATTTCTAAATGAACTTATCATATTACCTTTGCCGGAAGCCGACTGTCCTCCCAAAATGGCTATAACAGAGTTATTATCAGGATATAAATTTTCTATATCTAACAAATAATCTTTGACGTCATCAAAAATTTCGCGAACATTGGATTCAGTCAGTTGCAAATTCATATTCCGGAGTTAAAACATTTGATTTTATCTGCGGACAATAAACCTCATTTATTTTATTGTAGATTTTCGTTCTTGTTTCTTCGTCACCGTCTAACCCATATACTATTAGCATTTCTTTATTCAACATTTTCAGTTCGTTATGCAAAATCTGTATCTGTTTCACATCTCTTTCACTTTGCAGTTCTTTACACTTGGCGCTAATAATAAATCCTATAGCTTCGAGCGCTGTATCAATACTTAACGGGTTACCCAAATCATCTTTTTCAATTGTAATACCTTGTATCGTATTCATTGCATTTTACTTTTAAAAAACGCCACAAAGATAGTAATAATGTTTCGATTTGGCGCTTCTTCACTCCCTCTCGTCAGGAAAGTATTCATTTC
>JAIROC010000370.1 GCA_031257735.1 Bacteroidales bacterium
TAATCGCAACTATAGTCAATCACAGTGAATATACAGCCTTTACTAACGCAACTGTTACTGTTGTAGTAGAAAATTCACAGAGAGTGCAAACGGCAAAGTTTATCGAAACAATAGGAACAGTAGGAGTTTCCGCTACTATAAATCATATCTTCAGCCAGTCATATACCGTTCCCGATGACTCGATATACTATTTGACAGTCTACATAGAAAGTTCTGATGAATATCCGATTAACGACACTGTGAGTATCTTGCGAGAAACAAGAAAAGCCGGTACAGGTATATATTCAACGGAAGGTATTAAAGGATTTACGCTTAGTCAGAACATTCCTAATCCCGCTAACAACAGTACGCGCATAGATTATAACGTACCTGAAGCAGGAGCGGTAGTGTTTCATGTACACAGTATCAGTGGACAACTCTTATATTCAAAGACAATAGAAACAGAACGCGGCACAAACAGCATAGAACTAAATACAAGTACCTTTGCCGCCGGCGTCTACTTCTATTCCATGGAATACAAAGGACAACGCCTCGTAAGGCAATTAATAATTAACGTAACCAATTAACAATTAATAATTGGTGAACGAAGTGAACGCGTGGACGAGTAAACAAAACTCGTCCTCCCGTCCACTTGTATACAAAAGATAATTCATTATTTTTTTGGTGTTTAATTTGATTAAACTTTTTTAACTTGGGCTGCTCAGTAAAAGAGAGTGTCCCTTTTTTTAATTGAAAGTTAGCTACGCTGCTCTTACGGATGAAAATTAGCTGACGCATGAAGGGGCGAAAGGCATCACAATCAACACTGTTATTTCTTTTCCTAACGCCGTCATTGTAAGTTTCATGCTTTCGCTCTGGGCAGGCTCCGTGAAACAATCCAAAATACACATAATCGAAGTTCTATATTACTTCGCCGTTGCGCTCCTACCAATGAAGTAAAATGTGACAAACATATAATCAAATTCAAATTACTACAAAGGCGCGAAAGGCGCACAAAGGATTCCTTAGTGTTCCCCCCTTAGTGCGCCTTCTTCGCTTTTGTGGTAAAAAAATATTAGATACAAATTTAAATTCTGTTTACAAACGTCGTTATTCTTTTTTCCCGACACAGGAGGGGGGTGTCTTATTAATGACATAAAATAAAACAAACGTATTTCTTTATTAAGAAAAATTGGAACTTCAGGATTTAATATTTGGTATGAAAGAATTGGGCAATGGTTGGGCAAATTGGGTTACGGAAGTATATCCGAAGATGTTCAATAAAGAAACAAATCATGCAATATTTTTTAATTTCAGAACGTCTAACTTGATACAGATTCAGAAACTAATAATAAGCGATATATAAAAACAGTACCGGAAATTGATATTGTTGCGAATAAAACTTGGTATTGCCAGGAAGTCCCGCAGGAACTTCATTAATTGAAAATGAGCAAATGCAAGAAGATGTTTAATCAACACTGTCATTGGTAGGGGCTGTCTCAAAAGGCATAAATAATAGTCAATATGCTGTCATTGCGAACTCGGCGTAGCCAATCTCAACCCAAAACGTATTGATTGTTAGGGTTTGCTTCGGGACTTCTTTCTTCGTAATGATAGTGTTGATTGTTGTGGGGATGTTTTTGAGACAGCCTCATCAATAGTGTCTGGACGCACAACAAGGTTTCATTTTCAACTAAAGAAAAAATATGTGTTCTATGGGTTATAGTTCTCGACTTTCATCAGCAAAATTTGTGTCATAATCATTTGATAATTAGCTGATAGATATTTTTTTTGCATTTTTTTTGGGAAAAATGAAAAACGTAATGAAATTATTATTAATTTAGCGACTTCGAATATAAACAGATTTAATAATTATTAATATGCTTAGAAAAATACTTTTTGTGCTTGGTTTAGTGGCACTTATGGGTGGTTATGTATACGCTCAGAATGCTACAATAAAAGGCAAGATAACGGAAATGGACGGCAAAACGCCAATAGAATTCGCTACTGTTCGATTATTGCAAGATGGAAATTTGATGTTGGGTGTTGTTACGGATGAGAAAGGTAATTATACATTGTCTCCTGTTGCATCTGGTAAGTATGATTTGGTAGTAACCTATGTGGGTTATCAAGATTATATATTACAAGGCTTGGAAATAAGCGGTAATGCAACTAAGATACAAGATGTGTCTTTAGGTTCGAAAGATCAAATTTTAGAGGCAGTTACAGTAACTGCTGAAAGACCTATCTTTGAACCCGGACAAGTTACAAGCGAACAGCGAATATCAAGTGAAGAGATTGAATTAATGGCGGGTAAATCAATAGGCGATATTTTGGCTACGATGAGTGGTGTGACAACGAGTGCAGGTGGAACAAGTTTTCGTGGAAATCGTCCCGGAAGCGGAACTTATATCGTAGATGGAATAGAAGTATCTATGGCTCCGCCTCGTACAGGATGGTCTGGTGTTGCTTTAATACAGGGAGCTGTTCCTGCCGAATATGCAAGCGATGCTGTTATTGAAATAGAGACGAGAGGTTATACTCCTGTTCATCATGGTTCTGTAGAAGCGACGGGAAGTATAGATGGGTTTAATAATTTTTCACTGGTTTTTTATTTAACTGGACCTATTGCAAAACGACAAGATGGTTCTGTTTTGCTGGGTTATGCCTTATCAGGAGGCGGAAGCTATGGAAGCGGTGGCTCTATAAGAGGAGGTACTTATCGTGCTTCTCAAGAAACAATAGATTATTTGATTGAAAATCCGTATCGAAGCATAGTAGGAGGAACTTCTGCTTCTCAAGTAACCTCAAATCTGAATTACGTAACAAAATATCAGGAAGGTGAAATTTTATCATTAGAAGAGAAAAAAAGAAGACGCGTTCAAAATGCATGGAGCGCTTCGGGAGCATTAAGTGGAAAAATTGATATAAAAGCATCAGATAATTTTGACATTATGCTTAGAGGAAATGTATCTTATGGTAAAGGGAAATCATGGGATTTTTCAAACTCTCTCTTTAATTCTATAAATAATGGGATGTCTGAAGACCTTAATTGGGATGTAAATGCGCGTATCACTCATCGTATAAAAACAGATCCTAATTCAATTGTGAAAAATGTATATTACCGATTGTATGGATATTATTTTCAAGGAAGGTCAAAAGCGTATAGTGATCGTCATAAAGATAATTTATTTGATTATGGATATATAGGCAAGTTTGTATATAATAGGGAAAACTATTATGGACTTACAACTGTAGAATATGAGGGACAAGAACGAACAGTATATGAGTTACAAGCATTTCAAGTAATGGATATCGAATTTGAGGCATCGGATAAGAATATAGAATTGGCAAAATATACCGAGGATGCAAAGAACCGAGCAGGAGGTTCATTTACAAGAACCACTAATTTTTCTGCTGAAGAAATACTTCACATGTATGGAGGATTATTAAATGGAGAAACTACGAGTTCGATTTCAACTCCTGCGTATGGATTATTTAGGTCTCCCGGAATCCCCTATAATAGTTATGGTCATTCTTTCAGTGACAGAGTTGCTGCTAAAGCGGCATTTTCATTTGATATAGGAGATCATTCTATTAAAATTGGATTTGATTTTGAACAAAGTATTTCAAGAAGTCATTCAATATCTCCTGTAGGATTATGGCAAATAATGCGTAATGTAACAAATAGACATATTATAGATTTGAATGATTCTTTACCAATTTATCATGTAGATGAAAATGGTCGTTTTACAGATACGATAGATTATCCCAGATTAGTAAATGAAACTGCTCAAGCAACATTTGATAAAAATTTGCGAGAAAAATTACGACAAGCATCAAACGGTACAGTAGAGGAATGGAGTACTAAATTGATAGATATAGATCAATATGATCCGAGTATGTATTCTTTGGACATGTTCGGTCCTGAAGATTTATTTAATAATGGAAATAGCATACTTTCATTTTATGGATATGATTATACAGGAAAAAATACGCTTAATACGCCTATAACCATGGACAATATGAAAGAATGGTTTAAAGGAGGAAGTAGTTATCCTGATTTTTCAAACATAGGCGCGTATAAACCATTAAGAATATCTGCCTATATTCAGGATAAGTTTGCTATCAAGAGTTTATTTTTTGATTTAGGGATTAGAATAGATGTTTTTGATAAAAATCAGCCGTATGTAAAAGATATGTATTTATATAGTGATGCTTATACTGTAGGGGAAGCTTTAAATGCAGGAAAGATTTCTTCGAGAATAAATCTTCCTGATTTTATTAAGAAGAATCCTGATGATTATTATATTTATGTTACGAAGATTGAAGGGGATATTTCTGATGAGAATATAACAGCTTACCGAAGTGGTAATGTATGGTATGATCCTTCAGGTCGTGAGGTAACTGATCCCAATTCTCTTGTTAAGTCAGGAAACCCCGAATTATTGCCATTGTTAAAAGAATCATCAGGGACTAATGAAGATATTACAAAAGTAAGGTGGAATGCATTTGATGATTATACTCCTACTTTTGAGAATGGAGGAATATCGCTTTCTCCAAGAATTGCATTTGCTTTTACTGTTGCAGAAAA
>JAIROC010000587.1 GCA_031257735.1 Bacteroidales bacterium
AAAAATATTTTGATTTTTATAAAAAACAAAGAGATTTAAATAAAGAAAAAAAATAATAGTAAATATAAAACAATGGAGTACGGGGCTACTGCACATAACAGGTCTGTATGCGCTTCGCCGCCAGTAGGCGGCTCGGGGTTCCGTGCGGCTAGGTCATTCCGCTTCGCTTCATTCCCACGCCACACTCCACCCACAGTTTTTTACGCCCTGAAACTGCTACGCAGTTTCTTTATCGGGCGTAAAAAACCGTCGCATACAGCCGGAACGTTAAACGAAATAAAAACCTGAAATTTTCGGATACACCGCCCTCCATGGCGGTGTAAAATATAATATTTTTAAAGAATGATATTGACATAATGAAAAATTGGGAATAAAATGAAAATTAGCTTAGGAGGCTAAAAATGAAACGGAATGGCTTGTTAGATGTAATTTTCTGCATAGTACTGGTATTTGGGATGATTTTGCTTGGCTGTGATTTAGGTGATAATGGCAATGATAATGGCAATACAACCCTTGTAAAATTGAATATAATTGATGCAACCAATTTGTTTATTGCACCTTCTTCATCATCTGCATTTTCAGCAAGAGCGACTGGAGCTAGTTCAAGTAATAAACTTTTTAAAATTACAGAAGACGGTTATGTTCAAGAAGTAACGTCTACATATGAGGATGAGGACGGTAATGTAGTTTCATCTACAGAAACATTAACCCCAACTGCGATCTATAATATAGATGATAATTATATTATAGTTGTTTTTTCATCTGACGGATTTCTTGTGCGAAAAAACGATGGTACGGTTTTCTCGTTAAAAAATGTTGGGTTGCCTGATAGTGGAGGAACACAACAAAATAATTATCATAATGCAAGTGTTATCCAAAAAGATTCAAGTGGAAATATATATTATGCCACTGGGACGCATACACCTATTGTTAAAATAGATATATCCAATCCAAATAATTTGACAAAGACGGATATAGTACAACCATTGTCTACTGATCAAATCAGTGCATATGATATAGATTTAAATGGTAATATTGTATATTCATATTATTCTACAGGTGGAATAGTAGAACGGATAAAAAAAGCAAATGGTGGATTAATTAATTTACCACATGAAATGGCTTGGTGGATAGGTTTGGATGGAAAAATTAAATATTATACACATGGACAAAAAATAATTACATATACCATAGAACCACCTTCATATACTGAAACAGTAGATGAACAAACGGTAGATATAGGTCCCGTTAGTCTTTTCCAGGGACCATCAACCGATTATATAAAAATTAGTAATAGAATATTGGTTATTGCATTAAATAACTATTCCTGGTTCATCGAACTCGAAAATCCATCAAATGCCCCGAGAAATATTAATATCGCAGAAATTGACAATATTCGCTATGTTGCCAATTCCGAAAATTATTATTATTTGAGTGGAAACAATGCATCTAATCAACCGGTATTATTACGGATCAACCCGCAAACGGATCAAGTGACAACATTATTATCGCCCAATAAATATGACATATATTCAATGACAGTCGATAATAATGATAAAGTTACCTTTAATGCATTAAGAATGTCAGATGGGGTAAAAGTGTTTGGAGAAGTATCTTTGCCCAATGGAGAAACTATACTCGATGAAACATTAAATGTACAGGTTGTTTCATTAGAGCGGGTGAATTAATAAAACGCCCAGCCGTCCATGGCTGGGCGCTCCGTAGCAGGTTTTTACTTCGTTTAACAGGACTGTTTACGCTACGCCCGCAGTAGCGGGCTTGGTCTTCCGTTCGCTAGGTCATTCCGCTACGCTCCATTCCCACGCTCGCTCCAGACACATTTGGGCGGCACGAAACCCTACGGGTTTCTTTATAGTGCCGCCCAAACGTCGCAAACAGCCGGAACGTTATGCGCCATTTTTTGAAATTTTATAAATTCCCAATAATAACAAGAAAAAAGAGGAAGTTAATGTCCATTTTATTCTCCATTGTATAAAAAATCAGACATTTTGTTTTAATTTTGCCTATTCTCAGGTGAAATCCTTAACATATTGATATAGTATTGACAAAAAATTCATAGGATGATATAGTAACGAAAATGAGGATTTCTTATGGATACAAAAATTTCGATGAATATAACTCAAACACATATTAATACTTTACAAAACATTATAAGTAGGCATGCAAGTTATTCATTAAATTGTAAGACTTGGTGTATAACTATTGTTTCCGCTTTGGGTGTAATATTATTTGAGAAAAGACAATGTATAAATATAGTGGTTATATTATTTCCAGTAATTGTTTTCTTTTTATTAGATTGTTATTATCTAGGATTAGAAAGATTGTTTAAAGATATTTATGAAGATTTCTTGTATAAATTGAAAACAAACACAGTATCCGTCAATTCCGCCCCACCTTACGGCGTGAGGCGGCCGGGGATACACTTTGGTAATATTTTAATTTACCGGAGGGTAACATGACGAGATACAGCATTGAAGAGAAATCGAAGCTGCTTGAGGACTGGCGCGGGAGTGGGAAGAAGGCGTGGGTCTATGCGAAAGAAAAGGGAATAAACCCGCAGACTTTCAGTAAATGGACAAAGCGGGAAGTGCCGCCCGGGTTTGTTGAAGTAAAACAGGCGGC
>JAIROC010000600.1 GCA_031257735.1 Bacteroidales bacterium
TCCAATGTCCTCTGACTAATGCGTTAAAATAAGCAGCGTTTAGATTTTCTTCATCGCTGATGTAATATCGGGTTTCTGGGGTCTACAAAATGAATTGTACATTTTTCTATTCTCTCAAAAGTGATTGAATCCATTATGAATAAAGCGTTTATGATGATTTTCTGAACAATTCTATTTAAAAATGAATTGTACATTTTGCGTTGATTGGATGGTGACTGCAAGTGGAAAATTGGCGCTAAACAGCGCCTTTTTTATATCCAATCGCAAAATACACCCAAATAACTGTAAATAAAAGGATTTATGCGTCATTTAAACAAGACTTAAAACCTATTTTATCAGGAATTGGCGTATTGAATGGAAAAGCAAAAAATATGCTAAAGATTGGAGAGGGTCAACATTAGGGTCAAATTAGGGTCAACAAAACCTGTGTTTTTTAAAGCGCGAATACCCCCCCTATAATACACAAAAATTACACGAAAACGCCCGTTTTCGCGTGAAGTGTACCCTTTATTCCATTAACATTTATTATCAATAAACATTGTAATATTATGATTATTAATTACTTGATCAGTTTCTTTATTATTTGTGATTTTTAAAAACGTGTGCGTGTGCAGGAACGTGCGTGCAAGTGTGTGTGAATGCGTATTTTTGTGTTTAGCGTGCGCAGGAACGTGCGTGCAAGTGTGCGCGAATGCGTGTTTTTGTGTTTATCCGAGCCCGATCACACTACCTGAATACACCAGTCAACTTGTTTTGCGAAACTGTCTCATATTCGTTTATTTCTTATATTATATACCTTTCCCGAACTCTGTTCCTTTACTACATATCCAAGTACAAGCGCCAATCGCCGGATAGACATTTTCGGTATATCTATCGGTTCATGGATTAATTTCCCGTCTTGATATTTTTCTTCGTTTGAGCTGTATGCGACTACGGTCTCCGGACTATTTCCTCTCTTTTATTCTTTTCTAACTGAAATTCATTCAGTTTCATCTCCTGTTTCCTGAGTTTTTTACTTGTGCAGGCAGTCCAGATCAGAGACCCGAAGGCAACAGCAAAACTTAAAAACGCAATCCAGTCGGATACATTCATAATACGTACAAATCTTTTAGCTTAATTGTTTAATGTATCAAAAATGTCGTTATTTAGTTTTTGTAATGCTAAAAAATTACTGATATAGTAAACCATAGAATATAATATTACGAGAAGGAAAAAGAATGACAAACAAAAGTCTATTTGCGTATTATCTGATATTCTAAACTCCGCGCTTATATGTTTTTCTCTTAAATATCTATCAGCGATATAACAAATTGTAGAAATTGCAAAATACAGTATATATGAGTTTCTTACCTCGTTAAGATTGCTACGTATTATTTTTACGAATGATTTGTTTTTTATTCCATAAAGATTAAAAGAAACCACCAATCCAATACCAATAGAAAACATGATGCTGGATACCGTATAGATTGTGCTCATGATAAAATTATCTAACTCTATCTTGAAAAATAAAGACAGTAAAAGAAATGTAATCAATACAACAAAAAATCTAATTTTTTTTCTCATTTTGTATCTCAGTAATAAACCTTTCCATTTCTTGCAACAATTGAGGTTCAGATAGTTTCCACGACTGCGTTAGCTCAATAGTAACATTTTTTCCTTTTACCACCTTGTCGCCTCTAATATATTTCCGATCTTTAGTAACAAAGATAATATTTTCCTTTTTCGATTGCTGTTAATTCCATAAATTCATTTATTTAAAGGTGTTTTAATTTGCTTTTAATCATCTCTATATCTTCTCTTAGGGAGGAGGTGAAGGCGTTCAGGTTGCCCATATTGTTGGAAAAGCGGCACTCTACATGGTAGACGCTTCCTATCTCGTCTCCCATCATGTTGAAGTTGGAATTGCCTTCTTTGTTGTCGGACATGCAGATAAGCCGGTTTTCTTCTCTTAGTTTGTTTATCACGCGCTTAACGTATGCTTTACCGAACCGGTCTACTATAAAGTAAACTTCGCCGTCTCTGATCAGCTCCCATTCGCCCGGATGGAGCGTGCGGAATATAATATGATCTCTGTCTAATAATGTGGGATGCATGGAATCTCCGTGTACCAGGCCGCAGTAGTAGTTCCCCGTGCGTCTGGAAAGCATACTGGCCGGTAATTTTATCTCCCCGGTCTTCTCCGGATAATCCTGGTTAAAGAATCCCTGCCCGGCTGCTCCTTCGACATCAACAACCGGGATAGTTACCAAATCGTCATCCGCATTATTAATATAGGTATCTTCTGACTTCAACATCTCGCCCTTGCCGGTGAGAAGCCAGTCTAAATTGAGAAATTCACATTTTGAAAATACCATATCATAATCTATACTATTTCTTGATCTCCAATTTGACAATGTTGCTGGAGATATTTCTAATAGACGGGCTAAATCAGCATCATTTTTAATATTCAAACCTATTTTAATTCTGTTGAGTATTTCTGATTTATTGTTAAAAGTTTTCATTTTGGAAATATCTTCTTGCATTTTTGTTTTGATGTTTTCAAATTGTGAATATATTTGCATTCCCTACCAATAAAGGTAGGCCTACAAATATACAAACATTTAAAATTTAGACAGAGAATGACGACAGTAAGAATTAAAGAAGTAGAGCTCCCCGCATTTCCTCCGGTTGGATGGAAGAAAGAGGTAGCGGAAAAGGCTGGAGTGTCGGAAAAAACCGTATACAGCGCCATAAGGAGAGGAACGAAGGGGCCTCAGAGCGCCAAAGTGTGGGAAACCTACAAAGCCCTGTATGGAAAGCCCGTAAAGGTAGAAATTGACAAGTAAATGCAATCATCATGAGAACATTTTATTTCTTTTTTGGTTAGTTGTACAAGTCTTTCGTTCGATGCGAATCGCGCGAAAGGTGCCTCCCGCGGGCGGCTAACGGCCGTCATCCCGGAGCGAGACCGGGGTGGGAACAGTGAAACATCAATATTCTAAAATTATGATCTACTGCAAAGAAGAGTGCAAACAGTTAGTGTCCGCAAAAGCAGCCGTGCTGGTTTTGGACACACACATGGAAAACGGCGCCC
>JAIROC010000107.1 GCA_031257735.1 Bacteroidales bacterium
AATAATGAAATCGCTATGACATGGTTTGAATATCCTTATTACCTTTCTACATAATAGCCATGAATGGGTGGTATCATTTTTAACCATCAGATGGTACCGTTCTTAAACGATACTGAAAATCAGATACAAGGATACAGCTTTATTCGGAATTTTCAAAACATAACCGACTTTTTCGCTAAAATATTTTATGACACGATATGTTTGATAGATAGATGGTCGAAAAATTTATGTGAAAATATTTGAACAGTATAATAATTTGTATTAACTTTGGCGTAAAAAAAATGATTTTCCGGAGGAGACAGTCAGGAATTTCTATCCTTTGGCAAAGTCAAAAAGTAATAGAAGAGTTTTTAGAAGTCTCCAATAGTACCTGAGTCGTTACAGAAAAATTAAACTATACTGTACTCGGTTGTAATTATCAATTTTATTTATATATAAATTAGTTATTATCAATATATTATAGTAATTCAAAACATTTATTTATAACCGAGTATAGTATATGAGCAGTGTAATCAATTTTTATCCTTTCAAATTAGAGCTGCCGATAAGTCGTAACAGTACTGTAGTGTATAAATACAGTGATATCATGTACATAAAGTTTGACAAACCGTACAGTGTATTCTATCTTATGGATTGCGAGAGGAAAAAAAGATACTCTGTTTCTGTATCTATGGCGAAGATTGAGCGTAATTTACCTCGAATTTTGTTTCGCTGTAATCCGACGACTATTATCAATTATTGCTATATAAAAGAATATCTTATTCATAAAACAGGTATCCTTATAATGATTGACGACACAATCATTACCATATCCAAGCGAAAGATGAGGGATTTTAAAATACGAAAGGCAAGTCTTACCCGTTTGACACCATTATGCGAAAGATGTCACCTGTGTTCTTCTAAAGATTGCCAAGCAAGGGATGCTTTTTGTATCAAAGAAAAGTTGGAATAAAGATTTTGTCACATTTGTTATTTCAAACTGTCCCGTCTGGTATAGTTCTGGAAAAATGAGACAAAACAAATGGAGAAACTTAATATCTTTGTTCCGTTATTAATTTAAAATATATTTGATATGAAAAAAATTCCGGATTTAAAACTGACTCAACTCGGTAAAGTTGGGTTGGATGCAAGAAAGAAGAACCTTTTGAGAGGTAGAGGGAGTTGTCCTACGGATTGTGGCACTTGTGGATGTCTGTATGAGGGTGAACCTGGCGGTTCCAGTACGGCTGATAATCAGGCAGCTAATAAAGATGGGTCTTTATATTCTCCTTGTGTGGATGATTATGATCCATATTGTTAAAGGTCAGAGACTGTCTTCCAATAAATATTTAGCTCTATTTTATTCGAATGTTTTTGAATTATTCGATGATATGGAGATAAACAAACTTTGAGGACAGTCTTTTTTCTTTGAGATGATACAATATCATCTTATAAAATAGCATTTTTATTAATTTGTTTATTTATAATTGGTTACAAAAAACAGCGTATCGAATCAGTCAAAAATTATGATTTATAATATTCTAACAAACAGCATGTTATTCGTTGCAAGAAAGTCATTACAAATAATAGATTTTCACAAGATATTTCGTATAAAGATAAAGAAACGACGTTTTTTTTTGATTGTTTCTATGGCGGCTATGTATGTGCAATGTAATCATCCGGTCAGCCATTCTGATACTGAAGCCAATGAGAACAAAAAAGTCAGTGAACATATTTCCGTTATTTACGATCAGGCGGAAGAATTAACTGTCAAATTAAGCGAATTGGCGGACAATGTTGAGTATGTACCTTTGGAGACAAATGAAAACAGCCTGATTAAATATGTTAACCAATTAACGGTAATGAAACAGCATATTCTTGTTAAAGACGGTTGTGGTTACTTGTTGTTTTCACGTCAGGGAAAATTCATTTGCCGTGTCGGAAGTCGGGGAAATGGTCCCGGTGAATTTATCTGTGGCGGGCGCTATGATATTGATGAAGAAAACGGACGTATCTATATATGGGGCATATATGAAAAACGCTTGTATGTGTATGATTTATCCGGTAAATTCCTGAAAAATATTTACATAAAAAATATTTCAGGGATGGATACTTTCTTTTTTTTAGACCGGCAGCAGATTATAGCCGTAAAGAACAGACTTATGTTTAGCGTAGATACTCTTTGCCTGGTAGATATGGCTACCGGAGATAACCGAAAATATTCAGGTAATATTCATAGTGTTGATCGCCGTAATCAATATGCATATATCCGGCGCGTCGCCTCCGACAGCAAAAGCGATTCTATATTTTGTGCGACAAAAGACAGTATATTCTTGCAGTATGTCATTTTTCAGGAGAAACCGGAAGGAAAAGATTTTTTTATGGTCCAGTTGCCGTTCAAGGCCGCCAACCATTCCTATATATTGGGAAACCGCCAGCAAGAACCGGATAAATATGATGCGGAATGGTATCATACAACAAAAAGTGGCCGGATTGTACACTATACTCAAACAAAAGCTTATCCAAAGCAACCTGCCATTTACGACGTGCAGAAGAGAAAATTTTGCATATTGGAACGAGAGGGCGATATACATGGGATTCCAAATGATATTGACGGCGGGCTTCCGTTTATTTTACGCAGTGATTATATCCTCGGTGTATTTCCTGAGATAAGTAGCGAAAATCAAATGGCAACCTTTTATAGCCCGGAGGAAATGATTGAATATTGGCAAAAGAAAAAGCATCTGAATTCAGAAGTGAAAGACAAACCTGCACAACAGAGATTTGAAAACATGGTCAGCCGCTTGAATGATGATGACAATATTGTTGTAATGATTATAAAACTAAAACATTCAAAGGAATGAAATCAGACATTATTTTTAAAACAAAGGGAGGAAATCATTATCTTCTGGATAAAAATAGGGAAATGGCGATTTATCTTTCTCCGGATTTGAAAAAAGCCATACAAGAACCGGATAATGCAACAAACGAGTATTATAATGCAAAATCCAAATGGCTGATAAATAATGGATTTTTCAATCCAATGGTAACTAACTTTACTACAATAACAAAAGAATCTATTGACAACCAGATAGAAAATCTGGAACAAATTGTTTTTGAAGTTACGGACAATTGCAATCTAGATTGCAAATACTGTGGATATGGTACACTATATGAAAATTATGATGTGCGAAAAAAAAATAAGATGTCGACAATGATGGGGAAAACTCTATTAGACTATTTTTTTGAGTTGTGGAACAACTCAAAATATAAACCAAATCCACCAAGACGAATTTATCTTTCATTTTATGGTGGTGAACCGTTACTCAATATGCCATTCATTAAAGAAATGGTACAATATACTTTGCAACATCCATCAAAATTTTACTATTTTGAAAATACAATGACGACTAATGCCATATTATTGGACAAGCATATGAATTATCTGGTAGAAAATAACTTCTCATTACTTATAAGTTTAGATGGAAGTGTTGCAAATAATGCTTATAGAGTTTATCCGTCGGGGAAACCTTCATTTGACAAAGTGTATAATAACATCAAATTGTTGCAAAATACGTATCCTGAATTTTTTAAAAAACGTGTAAGTATCAACTCTGTTTTGCATAACAAAAACAGTGTTTCCGATATTCATAAGTTTATAAAAGAAGCGTTTAATAAAGTCCCATCCACAGGATCGCTAAATTCCAGCGGAATAAAAGAGGACAAACGCGATGAATTTCATGAAATGTTTAAAAATTTGCAACAAAGTTTTAATGAATCTGATAATTATACAGAATTGTCAAAAGAAATGTATTTTTCTATTCCCAATAAACGAACTCTTGTGGAGTTTATATTTGCGTATAGCGGAAATGTTTTTAGACATTACCATGATCTGTTTTTAGAAAAAGCGATAAAAGAAAGGCGTCAAACCGGAACATGTGTTCCATTCGAGAAGAAACTTTTCGTGACAGTAAACGGGAAAATATTGCCTTGTACTACTGTTGGTCAAAACTATCCATTGGGATTCATAACTAATGATAAAGTAGAATTAAACAGTCAGTACTTGGCTGATAAATATCAACACTATTATGACAAATTGAATGAACAATGCAAAGAGTGTTTCAAACTTGATTCTTGTAAAGAATGTATCTATTTTATGGTCTCAAAGAACAAGCATTTTGTATGCAACAAATATTTAAATGAATCGGATTTTCGTAATCAGCTATCATTTGTATATACAGAGATGGAAAATACCCCTGCTGAATATAAAAACATATTAGAAAATATCAATATTGAATAAAACAAAATTTAACTATGAAAACTTATTGGTTATATATAGAGCCTTATGTTTTTATAAACGTAAAAAATAATGAAATACTTATTTTCAATTCTATTTCCAAAGCTATTTTAGAATTTGACAATTCAGGAATGCTGAAAGAGATTATAAAGGATTTGACGAATTCTGTCAATATGTATTGTATAAAAGTTGACGAATATATTTGTTCTGATATCATGGTTGCAGATTTTATTTACCAAATACGAAAATATTTCTGTGGTGATATCGTAGATATATCAGTTGCTACGAAGAAACCAAGTATCATGTATCCTCAAGTTAATATCCAGAAGGACGTAAAACGAATGGATGAAAATAAAACAACATCCATAAAATCTTTGTCTGAAATCACAATACAATTAACAGGGCAGTGCAAACAGAATTGCTTACACTGTTTCCGAACTTATTTGCAACAATCTTTCTGTTTTAAAAATAAAAATACGCTACTTATTAATGATGTTATTAATATAATAGAACAACTAAATGTAGGATCCATATATAAAATTAATTTTATTGGTGGCAATGTTTTAGAATATGATTATTTGGAAACTTTAGTAAAATATCTTCTCAACAAAAATTTTCCTGCAAATTGGATTATTCATTTGAAAAACTGTTCATTTAATGCTCTGAAAATTATACAAAGAATTAATTCAACAATTACCATATTAGTTGATTTTCCGGTTGCGAATAGTGACATCTACAATTTGTATACATTATTACACACCATGAGCATGGAATCCAAATGGAGTTTTGCTATTACATGTGAAAAGGATATGGAACAAACAGAATCCATAACTGAAAGTGTTGGAATCAGCGAGTATTCGGTAATTCCATATTATACAGGCGAGAATTTTGTTTTTTTTTCGAAATATATTTTTATATCCAAAGATGATATTTATTCGACATGCCTTGGTAAAAAAGATATTTTCATACATCAATCGCTTAATGCAAATGATTTTGGGAAATTACATATTTTGGCGAATAGCAGCGATTCGGCGTAAAAAAAATAGTTATTGAAAAATAAACAGTTAGATAATTTGGGGAAAAATATTTTTCGGGTTAATTTTGCTGATAATGTACAAAAGAGGCTTAGCAGGGCTA
>JAIROC010000110.1 GCA_031257735.1 Bacteroidales bacterium
GATAATGAAATAGACGTGATGTGGGCAATTGATAATCAAATATATGTAGGAGAGTGTAAAGTGTCCTTAGTAAAACCAATGATTACAGCGCCTGAATATTTGGAGCAGATTATGTACAAGTTAGCGGCAATTTCAAAAGATTTCGGGTTAAGGGTAAATCCGTATATTTTCACGAAACATTATTTTTCTCCACGAGTATTTAATGAATCCAGAATGTCGGCAATACGTAAGCGGATGAAAATATTGGGAATTAAAGGTTTATTGGGAAGGGATGAATTTAAACAGTTAAAATTAAAAATATAAATTATGGTGCGTAAAGTTTTTATAAGTTTTTTAGGGACAAATAATTATGTGGAAACGTATTACGAACTTGAAGGTAAAAAGACCCCACACTCTGTGAGGTTTGTACAGGAAGCGTTGATTGGTTTTATTATCGACAACTCATGGACGATAGATGACCGTATTTTCATCTTTTACACAAAAGAGAGCAAGGATAAAAACTGGGAAGATAATGGGCAGAAACAAGCTACCTCAGAAATAGAGAAAGAAGGGTTAAAAGGGCGATTGGAGAGCAAAAATCTTTTGCCAAAAATAGAACCGGTTTTCATTCCGGAAGGATTCTCGGAAGATGAAATTTGGCAGATTTTCAACACTATTTATAGAAAATTAGAACAGGGAGACGAAATTTACTTCGATGTAACACACGCGTTTCGTTCAATACCAATGTTTTCGACCGTTTTGTTTAATTATGCATCTTTCCTGAAAAACACAAAGATCAAATCCATTCACTATGGCGCTTTTGAGAAACTTGGATTTGCTTCTGAGGTAAAAAAAATGCCGTTGGAAAACAGAGTCGCACCTGTATTGAATTTGACAAATTTAGTCAAATTGCAAAATTGGACAAGCGCTGCAAACGAATTTATCAATTTCGGTAGCGCCAAAAGACTACAAGAGATGACAATGGATGAGATAAAGCCAATTTTGATAAAAACTAAAGGAAGAGATGAAATGTCTTCACAATTAAAAAATTCTTTAGGCAATATTAACAATTTAGCGGCGAATATTAAAACTAACCGTGGTATCGAAATAATTGGTGGAAGTTCTAATTTTGGTAATATTAAACAACAACTAATTGCCCCATTAACACCGATATTGGATATAATTGAAAACGATGTACAAGATTTTAAGCAAAACGATGTACAAAATATGTTTGTCTCTGTAAAATGGTGTATTGATAAAAATCTTGTACAAGAAGGTTTTACGCTTTTGCAGGAGGGAATAATAGCGTTGTTTTTGCCTAATGATTATGCTGCTGAAAATAAAAGAAATTTTGTTTCGGGTTATTTAAGCAGATACAAAAATAACGATTTTGATGATTCAAAATATGATTTGTCAGATGACGAAAAAGAAACATTGAAAAAAGATTTAAAATCAAATTGTAAACTTCCTGAATTAGCAAACATATTCAGTCAAATATCTGATATTCGCAACGACATAAATCATGCTGGATTTCGACAAAATCCAATGTCTGCAACGAAATTCAGTGAAAAACTCATAGAGTTGCATAAAGAAACAGAAATTATTCTTAATCATTCTAATATTACAGTTTAGACATCATGTTAATCAATCTTTCCAATCATCCATCCGCGCTCTGGTCTGCCGAGCAAACAGAAGCCGCTCACCGTCAGTTCGGCGAAATCGTGGATTTGCCGTTTCCTAATGTCAATCCCGAAGGCGATAATGTGTATATTGAAGAACTTGCAGAAGAATATATCAATATTATTACACATAAGCATTTTAGCAATCCATTGCCGGCTGTTCACATCAGGGCGAACTGACTTTTACGTTCTTTATGGTAAGACTGTTGCAGCAATATGGTTTTACCTGTGTGGCTTCAACTACCGAGAGAAATACTGTTGAAAAAAACGGCATTAAAACCTCGGAATTTAAGTTTGTAAAATTCAGAAACTATTTCTCTAACGTTTAACTTTATCATGAATGATTATTCAAAATATTTCTCCTTTCCACTCGGCAACGACCAGCAAAACGCAATTGATGCATTGTGGAAGTTTGTAAACGACAGGACAAATAATGTATTTATTCTCAACGGTTATGCCGGAACGGGTAAAACATCGCTTGTTGGCGGTTTTATCAAATTTATTTTGAAAAATAATACCGTCATTCAAGAAAATGTCGATGGCAAAGGCAGAAATATTTATAAATATGAAATTAATCTCCTTGCTTCTACAGGCAGGGCTGCAAAAATCCTATCCGATAAATCGCCCATAAAAGCGACAACAATACATTCGCGCCTATACAAGCCGAAATTTATCGAAGAAGATACGGAAGTCATTCAATTTGGTTTATTTCCACTAAAAGCTATGTTTCCTAATATACGTATCTACATTGTTGATGAGGCGTCAATGGTTGGCGACATTGAAAACCCTTCGCTTTCGGCGGCAAAATTCGGCGATGGAAATGTGCTGCAGGATTTGTTTAATTTCGACGGCGACGGAAAATTTATTTTCGTTGGCGATCCCTGTCAATTACCTCCTGTTAATCAAAAAAATTCCCCTGCCCTCGACATCGAACATTTACAGGAAAAATACCACAAAAAAGTCATAGTTGCAAGTTTAAATACCGTCCACCGTCAAAAAGGGGACGACAATGATATTTTACTTGCAGCAACAAGAATACGGCAA
>JAIROC010000176.1 GCA_031257735.1 Bacteroidales bacterium
CCCAATGGTCTGTAAAAAATACAGAAACATTCAAACTCTGCAACCGATTGAGCATCTTTTTCAAAGTTTCTGCACTCCTGTCTCCACATTCCCAATCAACCAATTGACTAGTAGTGCGACTATACGCCTTCCAAATCCAAATTTTATTTTTTTTGATCTTAAAAAGTGCCACATTAAATAACCTTGTTCACTTAAAATAATTTAATGTCATAAATTTGATATAAATATATCAATTTTATAGATACTTATAAGTTTTAATATTCCCTAATTATCCCTCAATATCTTGACAATCATTGCTAAATATGTTAGATTACAGTTAGACTAAATAGGAGCTTAATTATGAGTAAATGGATAAAAACCAAACATCCCGGAATAAGGTACCGAGAACACCCTATTCGCAGAATAGGAAACTCTGGAATGCACGATAGATATTACGCCATTTATTATAGAATGGGTAAAAAAATAAAATGGGAAGGAATAGGGTGGCTCACACAAGGAGCGACTCTCGAAAACGCTGTAATGGAACTGGCTAATGTTATGACAGCTCTCAAAAGCGGAGCTGAAGTGGTGACGCGAAACGAGAGACGTAGGCGGGTTATAGAAGAGGATGAAAGAAAAAATATGCAAAAAATTACAATAGCTGACTTTTGGGAGAGTAAGTATCACCCACACATCAAAGTTGCATTAACCTTGAGTGCCTATAAAGTGGTTGTGTCGCATTTCAAAACATGGCTGTTACCGTTATTTGGAACAGTACCTATAGTCAATATAGATAATGAACACTATGAGAAGTTATTGGATACGCTTGTTAAAGCTGAACGTTCACAGCTCACCCGCAACTATGTATTTATTGATTTGCGGCGTTTACTGGTTTATGCTATTGACAACGGATATGATGTGAAGAAAATTCCATCGGCGAGACAAGCAGGTTTTACGGCATCAGAAAATAACCGTCGCAGTCGTGTAATCACTCCCCAAGAAACCAGAAGTATATTAACCGAACTGAAACAGAGGGATCTCAACGCATACTTTATTACAAAGTTTGCATTTCTCAGTGGTTGTCGATTTAGTGAAGCGGCAAATCTTAAATGGCAGAACGTAGGAGATAAGGCGTTATTTTTTACAAAAACAAAGAATGGTACATCAAGGAGGGTTTTGATAACAAAGGAGATAAAGGAGCTTTTTGATGAAATTAAATTGTATTCATGTGGACAAGAAGAAAGTTTTGTTTTTGTAAACAATGTTGGTAATAAGCATGTGGAAGTTCCTGTTTGTTTTAAGAATGTAGTTGAAAAACTTAAATTGAACGAAGGCAGGGATAGATTGGACAGGCTGACATTTCATAGTATAAGGCATACGGTTGCGAGTAAGTTAGCGCCAATATTGGATTTAAGGTCACTGATGGACGTCATGGGGTGGCGGCAGGTGAAGATGGCTGCCAGGTACATGCACTCAGACGATAGCAGGATAATGAAAGCCACAGAGACTTTGGGTGAACTTTTTTCAGGAGGTGATGATGAAAAATAGGTATGCGTAGTATTTGGAAACTTGTGTTTATGAAATATTTATCTGGAGAAAATGATGAAAGATGTGAACGTTCAGAAAAACCGTGTTGGATTTTATATTAACAAAAAGGAGCAAAACATGAAATCAGTAAAAATAGGTATTATAACGAGGGAAGTAATTAAGGTGCTTGAGGTAAATATTGAACCGGAAAGTCCTATTTATATAGCTGGGTACAACGTAGCACATATGCAGACGAGGCATCCCCGTGATTTCAGAGAGTATGGAAATGAGATTAGAAAGATTATATCCGACCCTGACTATATTGGTATCGCCTCTGGGAAATCCATTGAGTATATCAAAGAGTACAAGCATGTTCCGGAGGGAAGTGTTTTTGTCAAAGTTGCGGTTAAAGCGTCTCCCCAAGGTACATTTTATGTATGTACGATGTACAGAGTAAAGAGGAATAGAGTAATAAATTTTATCAATAAATGCACGTTGAAGGCAGTTGTTGACAAAGAAGCGGTGTTGAGCTAATATTAAAAGGTGGTTGAGAGGACGGAACGGGCAGCCGTCGCCCTAGTTGGAGATGTGGGAAGAGTCGCCTCACCTGAACCATAATTTGGGCTTCCTTTGTAGAGGAAGCCCTTTTTTATACAAAAAAAGTTACATTGTAATCATTCCCCTGTAACTATTTTTCAGACTTTTCATCTGGCAGGTCAACAAAAAAGTGGAGAAATTTTTAAGTAATGCTCCCCAATTAAGGATTAATTTATAATATTTTTTAAATATATTCTATTATAGATGTAAAAATTAAAAGAGATAAACTTTATCTTAAACAAAATATTACCGATAACATTTTGTTTAAGATAAAAATAGTCTTTTTACAGGGTTTTTCTTTAGTGGACTTATTGATAAATAAAGAAATACTATTCTTTTTAATTTGTCAAGTATTTTTTTATGTTATTTTAAAATAGAACATTGTTTATTATATAAGGTGATTTAGAATAAATAAAAAACTCATATCGCAAACAATTGACAAATATCACATATTTTTTTAATAAGTTCATTACATGATTAAGCACTTTCATGTTTTATCAACTTGCTAAGTTTTTAAAATCACCAAAAAAACTGCCTGACAAGTATCTTTTATGTTTGCTACTGCCTTATGCCAAGCGTTATTTGAATAACCTTAGAATATCTTTTCGTAACGGAAAATTATTAGATTTTCTTGTTTATGTCACTCTAAAAAGATGTGTAACTCTCTTTCATGAATAACATCTGAAGGCTAAAAAGTGAGGGACGAACTGTCCCTATTATTTACATCAAATCAAATAGCAACAGGATACGATAAAACTGCTTTAACGCTTATCTCATTTATTTAGACGGCGGTTGATGTTGTTATGATCAAACTACTTGGCATCGTCGGGCAATATCAAGGACAGTTAATGCCTAGAACATAAATCTTCCCTGACTGGAGTTCAATCTTTTTCAGATAACACTTTGAGCGGTTATCAGGGGGCGTCTAAAATACCTTTTATATTTTCAATTGCTAACTGTATCAAAGAAAAGTTTTTGTGACTGACAGTAACTGGTTAATTCACATTCCTATATACAATTATGAGGTGTAACATATGAAAAATATAATTGATGTTCTCGCAAATGAACTGCCATTACTGATTAGACCTGCAGAAGTCGCAAAACTCACTGGCCTGTCGCCCAAAACCCTTGCCAATAAACGTTGTAAGGGCGAGCAGCCACATTTCTTGAAGCTTGGGCGTAGAATACTTTACCCGCGACAAGATTTTATCACTTGGTTCGAATCAACAATAACAGCAGGAAAGATTCCGTATGATCGAAAAAATAATGATTAGATAGTGTCGTCACAAGATATTAGCCCAGAGAGCGATACACCGAATATGAACCGCTGCAAGAAAAGAAGATCTGTTTTTGGCGTACCGGGCAGCAATACCGCACCAACGCTTCAGATGCAAAAAGGCGTTTTCCAACAAATGTCGGAGGCAATACAGATATTTGTCGTACTTACGCGGATTTTTGCGGTTTTTCTTTGACGGAATCACTGCTTCCATACCCGCACTCCGCACTTCTTCAATGATTGCATCGCTATCATAGCCTCTATCGGCAATCAAATTTTGCGCATCTATTCCTTCAACAAG
>JAIROC010000450.1 GCA_031257735.1 Bacteroidales bacterium
AACATTCTTTAATTCTATTTCATGATGGACAAAATGACATTATGAAAGCGTAATTATTCAACATGTCGATCCTGCCTGTTTTCAAAATGTATCAACTCATAATGACGAATATACGAAACGTTTGAGAGTTTTCGGACAGACACTAATTAGTTCCGCTGCTCTTCGGATCATAATTCATAACTCATAATTCATAATTCATAACTCCGTTTCGGGATAAACAGTTTCGGCTTCATCGTTTATTTTTTCTTCAAAGAATTTTTTCACCATCATTGTTTTCTTTTGATCAATAGAAAAGTCTAAATCCATTCCTTCCTTTATATGCGTTATCATATTTTGGATATTTGTAGCGATAAGCGCTTCTTTCAGTGAAGGGATTTGTTCAAAATCAACGGTAAAGAAAAAACTCAACTTGTCCATTCCCAAAAACTTTATATCTTCCGTCTGTAAGCCAAAATGTTCTTGGAAATAAGCGCCCTCTGATGTATCGGGAGAAGTTAACGGTAAAAAAGTCATTACAATCAATTTATTGTCCCTTATGATAAAAGGAAAATATCCAAACCGTATAATTATTCCCAAACCCATGTGTCGAAACCCACATTCAAGCATAGGACTTCCGGATACCGTATTAGAGATGAGATGCTGATAAATAAGCGACTCCATTACATAACGGTTTCTGATATGTGCCGAAAAAATATCTATTCGTTCCTTTGCCCGTTGAAGCGCATGAGACTGAATGTAAATTTCCAAAGGAACAGAATGAAATGATTTTTTATGTGGAAAAATAAGATTTCGGTCAATGGTTATTGTTTTGGCGGGTCGTCCATTGATACGCCCAAGACAAACACGAAAAGCTATTCTTTCTTTTTGTTTATGTACAAAATGAATAGATTGCGTT
This sequence comes from Bacteroidales bacterium, assembly GCA_031257735.1. Lineage (GTDB taxonomy): Bacteria > Bacteroidota > Bacteroidia > Bacteroidales > WCHB1-69 > JAIROC01. Next base: position 896 of record JAIROC010000450.1, read on the forward strand.
TCTTCGGAAGAGATGAATACGGTTGATCTCATAGTACCTGTTTCAGGTTCAGTGATAACCCAATGATATCCATATATCCGAAAATTCAATTTCGAGAGCATCATTACCAAGTCGTGTATAAATCCCCCAATATAGACAAGGTCTTGACGAACGCGCTCATTTTCAAAACAGGGCGCCAGTAATCGAATAGCTTTCAGCTGTTCTGGCGAAAAGTAAGATTCTCCTGCTTCCGCTGCCGCTAAAATTATCGAAGAAAAAGCGACTCCATACGTAGCAAGCTCAAGATAAGTAAGTCCGATACTTTCATCCCCAAGATAACGCATACGCATAATACGATGAACGGTTTCGGATATAAAGTTAATCAAATGACGCGGAACATAACTTCCTTCCTCTACTTTAAATCGCGGAGCTTCTGCCCTAAGAAACAATAAAAATCTTCTTTGATGCTTGGTAAGCGCTTTTAGCAAATCAGGATCGCCTCCATATACGCGAATAATTTTTTGTACCGCTGCATACGTCTTATCAATATGAGTCTTTGTATTCAAAACAGCCATATTGTGAGCTTGTGACTGACGCTGTTTATTTTTCTTCTTTTTTGCCATATCAATAATTATTCTCAGTTACAATGATACTGCCTGTTCTTTTACTTCAAGTATTTTAGCCATGTAACGCGCAAGGATAAACAGGTAATCCGACAAACGATTAATATAACATAAAATCTGTGAATTTACCTCAGAAGTATTTGATAAAGTAATCAATGTCCGTTCTGCGCGACGACAAATACAACGTGCAATATGACATTGTGCAATAATAACATGTCCCCCCAATAAAATGAAAGTTTTAGAAGGTACTAATTGTTCATTCATTCTGTCGATATGCTTTTCCAAATCATTTGCATTTACTTTTTGTATGTCGGGGATATTGAAAAAACATTCCTTATCGGGATCAATAGCCAGATGCGTTTGAATGACGAATAAATTATTCTCTATTTCCAACAAATCACATTGGACAGTTTCTTTTTCAATAATAGATTGCAGTAAGGCAATATGGGCATTTAATTCGTCAATAGTTCCGTATGCTTCCACGCGAATATGATTTTTAGGTATTCGTGTTCCGTTTACCAGGGAGGTCAACCCCTTATCTCCTGTTTTAGTGTATATACTCATTTTATTTCTTTATTTTATTTCTGTTAAGCGCTTTATGATATTTATTTACATTTACATTATGCTCTGTTGCCGTTCTGCTAAAATTATGATAGCCCGAAAAATCTTCTTTCGCACACATAAACAGATAATAGTGTTTCTCATAATTCAATACATTATCAATACAGTTTGGACTTGGTATTCGGATAGTACCCGGTGGTAATCCTGTATATTTGTACGTATTGTAAGGAGAATTTACTTCCAAATCAACATACAATAAACGTTTCCTGCCAAAATCCTGCAAAGCATATTTTACCGTAGGATCAGCCTGAAGATACATGTCTTTTTTTAAGCGATTGATATAAACACCTGCAATCTTCGATTGTTCATCGCTACGGTGATTTTCTTCTTCTACGATGGAAGCAAGAATAATAATTTCCGTTGGAGACAAATCCATATCCGCCGCTTTTTTTAGACGTTCTTTGTTCCAAAACTTTTGATATTCCCGATACATCCTTTCCACAAATTCTTTAGCAGACGTATTCCACCAAAGTTGATACGTGTTAGGAATAAAAACAGTTAAGACATTATCCTTATTCAGATGGTATTTTTCAAGTTGTGTATCGTTATTCAACAGCGATAAAAGACTGTCATAATCTATTTCCAACTGTTGCGATACTTTTTGTGCAAATTGTTCTTTCGTTCTAATGTTGTTAAAGGTAAAATGAACAGCTTCCTGATGTCCCAAACGCAACATATTTATCAATTCATTATTACTCATTCCCTGTTTTATCGGGTAACGTCCAGACTTGACCTTTTGGGGATATTTTTTGAAACGTGCAACCGTCTGAAAAGTCTTTACACTCTTTACAATATTTTCTTTTTGTAACAACTCCAATACATCATCGTAAGTTGAGCCTGTTTTTACGTAAAGATACGGCGCTGCATCAGAAGAAATATTGTTGCCAAAAATTATTTTGTACGTGAAATACATTGCCATTGACACTGTTCCCGTCAAAAAGAGAGACACGCAAATACCTGTTATAATGATTGTTTTTTTGGTCATGCTTTTATAAACTTACTTTTTACAAAGATAGTATTTATCATGCAATTATTTTACTGCCTTCATTAATTGAAAACTGAAAACTGAAATTTAGCTCGGCTGCTCTTACGGGTGAAAATTGAAAATGAAAAAACAAGTAGACAAGTAGACAAGTGAACAGGACAATATAATGCCGTCATTGTGGACTTGACCCGCAATCTCCGAACAGGAGGTTACCCCCTAGCAACTCACGCACGCATTATATTTCATTTTCAATTTTCAATTTTCAATTGTTGAAATAACCCCCTGTTGTGGATAAATTTTTATTAGCTGTAAATATCTTATTGTCATGTAATATTGTTGTTTGTTGGGAAGTTTTTTTCTACGGGTTAAAAAAACTGTCAAACAAATAGGCTATCTATCATAAAAAATTGTACTTTTGCAGACATAATTTTACGTAGTAAGAGATTTTAGATATGAATAATAAATTTATTTTTCTGGGTTCTTTTTTAATGGTTTTGTTTACAGTTATACCTTCTGTATCAGCGCAACAACATAAAACAATGCAAACGAGGGGACCGATGTTTATTACAAGTCTTTCTTTTCAGCAGGGGATTTCCCGTGTGCCATATAATGTAGTAGAAGGTGAGGAAGGACAAATTAAAAATTTTAAAAAGATAAGTAACATATCCTTGATTAATGTATCTCAGTTTATGGGATTTCAATTATCGCCTTATTTTGCGCTTGGTTTGGGAGTAGGATTTGAGTATTGGACAGTCAAAAATGCATTTGTTCCGATTTATGCAGATCTTCGTTTCAACATGATGAAAGGAAAGATTACACCACACGCTTACCTGAACATAGGATATGCAAACCGATGGCATATAGATTCAAAACCCTACAAAATCACAACAGGAAACAGTAACGAATACGTCATACAGGGAGCAACATCTGGAATTATGGGGGAATTGGGCGTTGGGTTGAAGGCAAGTGTGGGATATTCTTCTTCTATTGTCATCACTTTGTCTGCTAAAGTTCAAGAGAGCGCTTTTCGTTATTATTCAGGTTATGCTCCACTTAGTCAGAGTATGAAACCATTGTTAGTGAATACCAATTCCAATGGGATGTATTTATTTTTTGGTGTCAAAGCAGGTTTTATTTTTTAGATTGGTTACAGAACCCTGAAAAATCACATAAATAGGGTTGGGTACATTGTTCTCCGGGTTGTACTTTCAACAGGGAATTATCTGTAAACGCTTGGAATGCTTTTGAAATATTTTTTTCGATGTAATCCTTCAATTGAATTAACTGTTCGGTAACGTCTGTTTTTGTGAGGGAATTAATATCCTGTGAAAGGCTGTCATATCCTTCTTTGAGATGAATAATGAAAAACTGTTCAGGTCGGTATCCTGCTCCTTTCATTACATAATACTGAAATGCCGCATCTAAAATATATGTTTCCGAAATAAGGACAGAACTCTTTACTTCGTATGCGTATATTTTTTTTCCTTTCTTTTCCAGAATATCAAGTATATTAAATGCCTGATTGTACATAATAGAAGCCTCATATAAAATGATGTTATCCGAGAGGAGATAATTTTGAGTTTGTTTGGCAGCCCTGTTGATGCCTACAGAAGAAAAAGAAGCAGGATGAACGTCTATTCCCTGCGGAAAAAGTTTCCATGCCAATTTACCGATGTCAATTCCCTGTTGGAAGCGGGCAAGTAATTCTATAGAAGGTTTATCTCTCAGTGTATAATAATTTTTATACAGATATAAAGATTTTAGACACTGTAAACTTCTGATAAATGAGCTTTTGGATAATAAAAATGTAGTTTGTTTTCTTTTGGCGTTCATGAAACAGTAAGGTTGATATGGTCAAATTAATTGCTTTATTTCTTCGATGATATTTCTATTATTGGAAAGACGGGTAACTTTATATTGTCCCCCCAATCTTTCACGGGAAGACAGCCAAGCAAGAAATGTACCACTGGGAACAGCTTGTACGATGGGAGGTTGTAATAATATATTGTTTGAACGTTTGGCTTCATAGTCGGAGTTAAGTTTCATCAATTCATTATCTAATGTGTCTACAAACAAATCCATGCTGAAAGGTTTTTGTTCAAACTCAATCAACCATTCATGGGCAGCTTTTGTGTTCGCTTCCAGATAAACAGGAGCAACTGTATATTCAGAGATAACGGCGCTTGTTTTTTGACAGGCAGCAATAAGCGCTTTTTCGGTATTATCCACCATTAATTCTTCTCCAAAAGCATTGATAAAATGGGTAGTTCGTCCCGTAATAATGATACGGTAAGGATTACAGGAAGTAAAACGTACAACATCACCAATCACATAACGCCATAATCCAGCATTCGTAGAGATCACCATGGCATAATTCACTCCGGTTGTTACTTTTTCGATAGGTAAAACAGATTGATTTTCCGTTCCCAATTCCTGCAGAGGAATAAACTCATAGAATACCCCATTGTCTAAAAATAACAGCATATCATCGGCGTCGGTAATATCCTGTGCAGCAAAATAACCTTCACTTGCATTATAGACTTGCTGATAGTACATATTTGTATGCGGAATAAGCATTTTATATTGGGAAATATAAGGAGTAAAATTTACTCCGCCGTGCATAAACAGTTCTATATTACGCCAGACAGTAGATAAGTTTTTTGTTTTTTCCAATTCCAATATTCTGCGAATAATCATCAATATCCAAGAAGGAACTCCAGCGATAGAAGTTACATTTTGTTTTCTGGTGTATTGGGCGAATGCTTCTACTTTTTCGTTCCAATTATTCATCAGGGCAATTTTCTTGGAAGGCGTTCTAAAAAAGTGTCCCCATTGGGGAATAAAATTTAATAATATTGCGGAAACATCACCACAATAAGCATTGGTATTCATCTCAAAGCTTCGCCATGACCCCGACAGGGAAAGACATTTTCCCATAAACATTTTAGTATCGGGGCGATTATTCAAATACAAAGCCAGCGTATCTTTAGCTCCTTTATAGTTACATTCTATCAAAGAGTTCCAGCTTACGGGAATATATTTACTTTTGCTGCCACTTGTTCCCGATGATTTTGAAAACCAAACTATTTTTCCCTGCCACAATACATTTTTCTTTCCCATTATCATTTGTTCGATGTATGGGTATAAAGTATTATAGTCATTGACAGGTATTCTTTGTTGGAAAGTATCATATTGTTTAATGGTAGGATAATCATATTTTTTTCCCCATTCTGTTTTTGCGGCAGATTTGAGCAATTTATTCAAACATTGCTTTTGGCAATCAAGGGGGCGTAGCATAATTCGTTCAATACTTTTCAGATGTGCTAAAAAATAAGTTTTCGCTATAGGATTAACAATATGTATTCCTTTCATGATTTATGTTTTTATTTTTTTATATGTTTGCAGCCATCGTTCAGGTATTTCATTTGAGCAGGCGATTTCGTAATCTTTATGAGAACAGGGAACAATATAGTGTCTACTGTATTTAGAATACTCCATATTGTCAATAGGTATTTCCATCCACCATAATCCGCTGTTTTTGCTTTTGTAAAATATTATTTCGTAAGCATTTTCATGTAATGAAACAATATACTTGTAAAAATTGTTCTTTGTCTTGGAAGTAGGCGTATCATAGGTGCGGAGAGACACGCCGTCAATAAAGTACCATAATATTTCGGCAATAAGCATTCCACTTTGATTGGCAATATCACAAGTAGGATTATATTCATATATTCCAAAAGAAGACAACTTATCACTACCTCCAGCCAATTGCGCCACCTTGCATATTTCATCTCCACCAAATCCGTTGGGAGAAACATTTTTACAACCGGGAGCATCCGAAAATCTGATTGCAGACATATCCAAAGAAAGTATATCCGCATTACGAATAATAGGTTCACATTCTATCAAATCCATACGTGCCAATCCCAAACGATGCGTGTCAAACAAAAGATTATGCATCAAATCTATTTCTGACGGATCTACTAAATAGGTTTGATAACCAATATTGCTGTAATTAAACAAAAAATTAGGTTGTCTCAATATAATTCGATTTATGTAAGCATTGGAACGTAACGGAAGGTCTTCTCTTCCTATATCAAAACGTGGATCTATGGAAACAATATTGGTAACCAAATTTAGTTTTTCGTATGCAAGATAATTGGCGTATGTAATATCCTGACTTCCGCCTATAATTACAGGAACAATATTCTCCGATAGTAAATCCACAAGAATTTCGCTCAATACAGCATAAGTATCCGCAACTTGTTTACCTGTTTTCACATTGCCGAGATCAGCAATTTCAGGCATCTTTTTATGTGGATACAGTTGATAAAAATAGTGTCGGACAGCATCTGGAGCAAAAGAACAGCCTTTGTTGTTATAGGCGTTTCTGTCTTCCTCTACTCCTATAAGAACAATCTTGGTATTGCTTAGGTCGGGAAAGTCTCCAACCGTATGCAACCCTATATTACTAATCATTTTATGTTCCAATGCATCATCACAAGCCTCTATAATATCAAGACTGATAGGATTAAAAAACTGTTCTATATTTGTCATCTATATTCAAATAAGTATTTCATTTCTTTCTTCTCGTAATTTTCTTTTTTACAGGTTTATCATTTTTATTTTGCATGATAATATCCAAACACTCCTGACAGCTTAGTTGTGTCGGATTTTTATCTTTGGGTATTTTATAATTATCTTTTCCATCAGTAATATAAGCGCCATATTTTCCTTTGAGCACTTTGATATTTGGATTTTCTTCAAATGTCAGGATGGTTTTCTTTTTTTCTACAGCTTCAATAGTATTTAGAGCATCCTCAAGAGACAAATTTTTCACGTCTGTACCTGCAGGCAGAGAATAAAACTGTTTGTTATAGGCTACATAAGGTCCATATCTACCCACAGCCACCGAAACATCCTTATCTTTATATTTTCCAAGGATGACAGCTGCTTTTTGTGCATCGGCGTCATTTTTTTGAGTGATAATTTCCAAACAACGTTCTACTGTTATTGTCATCAGGTCTTCAGTTTTGGGAATAGAATAAAACTTTTCTCTATATCGTAGATAAGGACCATATCGTCCGTCATTGACCATCAATTCTTCCCCTTCATGAGTTCCAACCACTCGTGGTAATTTAAACAGTTCCAATGCTTCTTCCATTGTAATTGTATCTATACTTTGAGTTGGTTTTAATTTTGCATAAAGAGGTTTATCTTTTCCATCCGCATCGCCGATTTGAATAATCGGACCAAATCGAGCAAGTTTCGCGTATACATTTTTCTCCGAAGAAGGGTCTACGCCCAAGAGACGTTCTAATTTTGCTTTCTCTGATGTTTCTATGGTATTCTCCACACTCTTGTGAAACTTTATATAGAAATCACGGATCATATCTTCCCATTTTCTTTTACCGTCGGCAATATTATCAAATTCTTTTTCCACCTTTGCGGTAAAGTTATAGTTTAGAATATTCTCGAAATTGACAACCAGAAAATCGTTTACAATCATACCAACATCGGTAGGATATAGTTTTCCTTTTTCATATCCGACTTTTTCTTTTTTTGTACTTTGGGTTATCTTATCCTGTTTAAGCGTGAACACATTATAACTGCGTTCAAATCCTTCTTTTTCTCCTTTGAGTGCATACTGTCGTTTTTGAATGGTTGAAATAATAGGGGCGTAGGTAGAAGGTCTTCCTATACCTAATTCTTCCAATTTTCTCACCAAACTTGCTTCGGTATAGCGATAAGGTTGTTGCGAAAATTTTTCTATTGACTGTATCTGAACGACAGGCAAATTCATTCCCTGTTGGATAGGGGGTAGTTCAGCTGTTCTGTCTTCATCGTTTTCTTCATCGTCACGGGATTCTCGATATACTTTTAGAAAACCATCAAACAATAACACTTCTCCTTCTGTAATAAATTTTTCAGTTCTTGTCGATACATCAATGGTTATTATTGTTTTTTCAAATTTGGCGTCGCTCATTTGAGAAGCAATTGTCCGTTTCCAGATAAGTTCATACAAACGTTTTTGAGAATTATCTCCTGTATTGATTGTATGCTGGTTCATATAAGAGGGACGAATTGCTTCGTGGGCTTCTTGAGCTCCTTTGGTTTTGGTTACATATTTACGTGTTTTGGAATATTCAGCGCCATAATGTTTATCAATTTCTTCTTTTGCGTTTGCCAATGCAAAATCCGACAGATTGACAGAATCGGTACGCATATAAGTGATATAGCCTGCTTCGTATAATTGTTGTGCTACCGACATGGTTCTGGATACAGAAAAACCTAATTTACGAGAAGCTTCCTGTTGTAAGGTAGAGGTAGTAAAAGGGGCTGAAGGGGATCTTTTGGCAGGATTTTTTTCGACGCTACCAACTGTAAAACTTGCACCCTTACATTTCTCAAGGAAATCTTTTGCTTCTTCTTCTGTTTTAAAACGGGTATTTAATTCTGCTTGAATACTGATACCTTTTTCTGAACCATTGTCAACCAAAAATTCAGCTATTACGCGGTAAGTTGATACGGTTTGAAAATTTTGTATTTCTTTTTCACGTTCAACAATCAAACGTACGGCGACTGATTGTACACGTCCTGCAGACAAAGCGGGTCTTATTTTTTTCCACAATACGGGAGATAATTCAAAGCCTACGAGTCTGTCCAATACACGACGTGCCTGTTGTGCATCTACCAAATTAATATCCAAGTCTCTTGGATTTTCGATGGCATGAATAATAGACGGTTTGGTTATTTCATGAAAGACAATACGTCTTGTTTTATTATCGGAGAGTTTCAATACTTCTTTCAGATGCCACGATATAGCTTCACCTTCTCTATCTTCATCCGTTGCAAGCCATACGATGTCTGCTTTTTCAACATCTTCTTTCAGCTCGTTTATTATTTTGGTTTTTCCTTGTGATATTTCATATAAGGGAGCAAAATTATTTTCTATGTCTATGCCAAATTTTTTTTCAGGCAAATCTCGAACATGTCCCATACTTGATTTTACTCTATAATCTTTCCCTAAAAATTTCTCTATTGTTTTTGCTTTTGCAGGAGATTCTACAATCACCAAATTTCTACTCATACAACTTGTTTTTTCCTTTAATCAAAATTCATCTATGAAGATAAAATTTTGTTCCTTAATTATTCCGATGAAATAAGCAGTTGGTATAACGAGTATCATTACCCGATATTATAACCCGATATGAATTGGCATGTCTCAAAACAAAGAAAAATAATTTTTTCTTTGCAAAGGAAGCATCTCTTTACCCGAATTGTAACTGCTTTTTGGGTGTTCATAATTCTGAGAATTTCTTTTGTTGAAAGGGGTAAAAAAAAATGAGGCGCTTATATAATTATTTATAAACTATATGGGCTGAAACAAAATGACAAATCCAAGCCAGCAGCGCCTCAAAAAATTAACCCTAATTCTTTCAATTCTCTATCACTCTCCAATATATAATTCTATTAAATCGGGAGGCGCTTCTATCTCAATAGTTTTATTTTCTCTATCTACTTTCTTAACAAATTCATCAACGAGAGGGATAAATATTTCTCCGCGAGGATGTATAATTTGCATGACAGCCTGAGGCGTATAATCCAACACGTCTTGACATACTCCTATGTTTCCTTTATTTATATCAATAACTGTAAAACCTCGTATTTCATGATAATAAAACTTATCCCCTGTAAGTTTCGGTAACATGGATAAAGGTAAATACAAGTTAACGTTTACATAATGAGCAGCAGAAGTAATATCTATGCTCCGAAAAAGAGCAATGATTTGATTTCTACTTTTGATTTTTATTTCTTCAATAGAAAAAGGTATTGGTTCTCCTTCCCAATCGAAGAAAACTGATGTTAGTGTATAATATTTTTCGGGTTCATCTGTATCTAAATGAATCACTAATTCACCTTTAACACCAAATACTTTTGTTACTTTACCCAAATAAAAATAGTTGCTAAACATATATCAATAGTTATTCTTTAGCAGGGGTTTCTTCCGTTACCTCTGGTGTTTGTTCAATAGTTTCAGATGTTATTTCCGCAATATTTTCCTGTGTTTCTGTTGCAGTTTGTGTTTCTGCTTTTGCTTTTGCTTTTGCTTGTGCTTTTTCCTCTGCTTCTGCTTGTGCTTTAGCTTCTGCTTCTGCTTTTTTAGCAGCTTCAGCAGCTAAGACGGCTTGACGTTTTTCATTAATGCTATCCGCTTTGGCTTCTTTTACTTTTGTTTCTGCTTCAATACGTTTTTTCATTATCGACTTTTGAGAGTTGATAATTTCCAATTTCATATCGCTCAACTTGTGAGCTTTTTCTTCTTTCCATGCAGTTAATTTTTCTTCCGCCTGTTCTTCTGTTAAGGCGCCTTTTTGAACGCCACCCATAAGATGTTGCTTCAAATAAATACCTTCTCTTCTTAGTATCATACGTACGGTATCGGTAGGTTGAGCCCCACAATTAATCCAATGATACGCTCTGTCGAAGTTAAGTACTATAGTTGCTGGATGTGTTAGCGGGTTGTATGTGCCAATTTTCTCTATAAACCGTCCATCTCGGGGTGCACGACCATCCGCTATTACTACGTGGTAGAAAGGTTGTCCTTTTTTTCCTCGTCTTTGTAATCTAATTTTTACTGGCATAATTGTATTTATTTAGTCTTTAATTTAGGAGTGCAAATTTCGTCATTTTTTCGATACGAAACGTCATTTTTCGTTTATTTTTTTTTATCATTAGTAAGCGTATATAAATAAAGTACTTACAACAAGCATAAATGTCAAAAATGGCTATTATTACTCTCGAATATGGTCTTTTTTCGTCAGACAGTACCGAGAATTTGTCGGAGTTTTCGCATGAAATCCGATTTTTTCTCTCATTTTCTACTCTTTTTTTCGTGATATTTTTCTCTTGTTTTTGTACCGTCTATTCGGACGGGAAAAAACGAATAATATTTTTGTACTGTCTGTCCGAAAACTCACAAATTCATTTTCCCAATGTATAATCACAATCAAGGAATAATTAGAGTCTGTCTATAAAGTATAATTATGAATTATGAATTATGAATTGGGCTGACGCACGAAAACGCCTAATCAGCACGTCATTGCGAGCGCAGCGAAGCAATCCAGAGAATTGATTACGAATATTCTGGATTGACTACGTCGAGCTCGTAAACTCGGTTGCTTCGCTACGCTACCAATGACGAGATTATTCATTTTACACATATTCATCTATCTAAATATACTCCTCTCGTCGTAATTTTATGTGAACAGCAAAGGGCTGAAAGCCCGAAATCAATAGCACAGGGCAACGCCCTGTGT